>CALGGL010000130.1 GCA_937915975.1 uncultured Lachnospiraceae bacterium
TGAATGCTGGTGCTTATGGCGGTGAGATGAAGGATATAATTGAATTTGTTGATGTACTTATGCCGTCCGGAGAGATAAAAAGATATTCCAATGAGGAAATGGGCTTTGGCTACAGAAAGAGCATAATAGATAATGAAAAAATCGTTCTTTCGGCAGGTTTAAGGCTTGATAAAGGAAAACAAGAAGATATAGAAGCTTATATGAATGAGCTTAAAGAGAAAAGAACAAGTAAGCAGCCTCTTGAATATCCGAGCTCGGGTTCTACATTTAAAAGACCTGAAGGATATTTTGCCGGCAAGCTTATAGAGGATGCGGGACTTAAGGGATACAGCGTCGGAGGAGCTATGGTCTCGACAAAGCATAGCGGATTTGTGATTAATTATAATAATGCGACATCAGAGGACGTAATCAGACTTATAGAAGATGTCAGAGGAATTGTGTTTGAAAAATTTGGTGTTATGCTTGAACCGGAGGTAAAAATCATAAGATGAGATTTGTAATTGTGACCGGAATGAGTGGAGCCGGAAAATCAACTGCATTAAAGAAGCTTGAGGATATGGGCTTTTTCTGCGTGGATAATCTGCCTGTTATGCTTATCAGGAGATTTGCGGATATTGCATATGATGATGAGCTTGAGGTTGATAATGTCGCAATCGGTGTAGATATAAGAAGCGGTGAATCACTTAATCAGCTTTCCGTTCTTCTTGAGGATATGAAAAAGAGTGACTACAGCTATGAGATACTTTTCCTTGATGCAACTGAGCCGGAGCTGGTAAAAAGATTTAAGGAAACCAGAAGAAAACATCCTCTTTCCAAAAGCGGAAGAATAAATGACGGAATAGTAAGAGAACGTGAGAAGATAGAATTTTTAAAACAAAGAGCAGACTATATAATCGACACAAGCGGTTTGCTTACAAGGGAGCTTGGCGCCGAGATAGAAAAGATCTTTTCCGGTGAGGAAGCCTATAACAATATGATTATAACGGTAATGTCCTTTGGATTTAAATACGGAATACCAAGGGATTCCGATCTTGTATATGATGTCAGATTTTTGCCTAATCCGTATTATGTTGATGAATTAAGACCGCTTACAGGTAACGATAAAGCGGTTGCCGATATGGTTATGGATTGTGAGGAATATGAGCAGTTTATGGGAAGACTTACCGATATGATAGAATTCCTCGTACCTAATTACAAAAAAGAAGGCAAAAATCAGCTCGTAATTTCCGTCGGTTGTACGGGAGGCAAGCATCGTTCGGTTACGGTTGCAAATGCTTTATACGACAGACTTACAAAGCTGCCGTATACAATTAGAATTTTTCACAGAGATATAACCAAGGATAAATTTGTAAAAGGGGAATAATCATATGTCCTTTTCAGGAAATGTTAAGGAAGAATTATTTGATCATATAGGCAACGGAAGACATTGCAGGCTTGCGGAGCTTGCTGCATTGGTTATCATGACTGACAGAGTTAACGTTGCCGATGGGATCGATACAGTAGCGGGTAGGAAGATAGAAAAATTATCTGATATTTTAAAGCTTAATCCTTATGATGAAGATGGAAGAAAAGCTTTGAAAATTGTGAAAAATAAAGGCATATACAGTGTTGACAGAATTTTGATATCAAAGAGCTGTTGCAAGCAGGCTTTTATCAGAGGTGCATTTATAGCCGGCGGCTCGGTTACAAATCCCGAAAAGGGGTATCATCTTGAAATTGTGTGTGACACGAAAGAAACCGCTGAGCTTATGATTGATATAATAAGGGATTTTGATATTGATGCAAAGCTAACGGAAAGAAAACATTTTTATGTTGTATATATAAAGGATGGCTCCATGATAGTTGATTTGCTTAATGTCATGGGAGCACACGCATCTCTTATGGATATGGAAAATGTGCGTATTCTTAAGGAGGTCAGAAACAGGATTAACCGGAATGTTAATTGTGAAACTGCCAATTTGAATAAAACGGTTAATGCTGCGGTAAAGCAGATTGAAGATATAAAATATATTGAAAGTAAAAAGGGCTTAAAATATCTTCCGGATAATCTGAGACGTATTGCGGAAATTCGTATGGAGGAACCCGAGCTTTCTCTAATTGATTTGGGAAAAATGCTTGACCCGCCTTTGGGTAAGTCAGGCGTTAATCATAGATTAAGAAAAATAAGTGAAATAGCCGGTGAGCTAAGGAGGAATAATTAATATGTTTACCAAAAGTGTTATTGTGAATTTACCTACGGATTCAGAGGCAAGACCTGTTGCTGTTATGGTGCAGATATCAAGCAGATATGACAGCAGAGTATATGTATCTGCCAATAATAAGAAGGTCAATGCAAAAAGTATTATGGGTATGATGAGCATGGGATTTGCCAACGGAGATGAATTAAGCATAGAAGCCGAGGGTGATGATGCAGAGGAAGCAGTAGAGGCAATGGCAAAATATATTGAATCCAAATAGTTTGATTTCTTGCGAAACTATATTTTCTATGCTATAATAAAATTTAACGAAATTATATAATTTAAAGAATAAATAAAGGAGGAGGTCAAATGGGAAAGCTTAGTGATTTCTTTGGAAAGATTCCTTTCTTATCAAACATCGGTAATAAGAAGAAATCCACAAAGAGTAATGTTGAGCTCCAGTATGATAAGGGTATAAACCTTATGGAAAATGGCAACGCGGAAGAAGCTGTCGAGATATTCGAAAAGATAGCCGATATTGCCATTATGGATGAAAATTACAAAAACTTTGGCTCGGATGCTCTTAAGATAATGGGAGAATTCTATGAAACAGGTAAGTACAGTAATTGTAAAACCGAGATAGATAAAGCCAAGGCAGCAACATATTATGAGAAGTATATCAAGCTTAATAATGATGGGGAGATGATTTATAAGCTTGCCAAGATGCTTCTTGAAATTCAGAACTTTTCAAAGGCGATTACATATTTTGAAAAGGCGACCGAGTGCGGCATAAAGGCTGCTTATATGAATCTCGGAAGTATATATGAAAATGGACTTAACAGAATTGACCAGTATGGAAACAAGAGTGATTTTGTTGTACCGGTTGATTATGATAAGGCAATGAAGTGGTATAAAAAGCTTGCTGATTTGGGCGATTCCAAGGCTAAATCCGCATATGAAAGAGTTGAGTATGCAAGCAGTCATACGGACAGTATAGAGTTTGAGGAAAAGGATAAGCTTTATACTGCCATAGCAGAAGCAAGACGTGCCAAGGGCAAGGAACCGAAATATAAAATGATCGAGGCTTCAAAGCTTCAGTATCAGTATACCTATGTTCATAATCAGGTTGACGGATATATTCATAAGCTTCCTAAGGACTGGGTTAAGACGATAAATGAGGAAACGGATGAGGAGTATTATGCACCGAGCCTTACATATAAGGATTTTGCAATGTATGTTTCCTATGACAGTATTCCGAGAGATTCAAAAAAGACATTGGAGAATTATCTCAGATATTGTAATGACGCCTTTGATGAGGAGCTTCAGCTTAAGGCATATATTACAGAGTATGCAGACGGTATATGTACCACCTTCTATCATAAGGAGATGGAAAAGGGTATCGTTACATTTGCATTTTATCAGGGCAAGCGTCTTGCATGTATGAAGTTTATATGTGCAAATATGGATATAATAGAGCAGTATGAGGAGATTATATTTGAAACTGCAAACTCCTTTGCGTTCGTTGATCCGACACTGGTAAGCGATCAGAGTGCAAACCGTAAGGATAACCAGTATTACAGTGAAGCTGTTTACTGTTACTATCTGGAGGATTATGAAGGTGCCATGGCAGCAGCAAAGCAGGCACTTAAGCTCGGAAGTATCAAGGCAAGCTATCTTCTTATAGAGCTTTACTTTGATGACGATTCACCTTATAAGGATTTGGAAAAGACCATAAGCTATGCAAAGCAGCTCTTTGATGCTACAAAGGATCCTGATCTTGCATTCCTTTTGGGTAATATATATGACCAGCAGCTTAAGGACTATATGAAGGCTCTTAACTGGTATGAAAATGCTCACAGACTCGGACATAAGAGAGTAGCATTTTATCTCGGAAGATTTTATTACTACGGAGTTCTTAGAACCAAGCGTGACGGTGTTAAGGCACTTAAGTATTTTGAAGAAGCGGCTGCCAACGGTATCATGGAGGCAGAGGCATATATCAAGGATATTAAGGAGCTTGGCGGTGAGGACTTACAAAGCTGTGTGGAAAAATGGGAAAGAGCTGTTCAGGCAGGAAGCGGTGCCGCAGCACTTAAGATTGCACTTTATAAGCAAAGCCAGGTATTTTATATAGCTAACTCCTATGAGATAGAAAAGGCATTTAATGAAGCTTTGGGACTCGGAAGCTATCAGGCTGCTTATGAGCTTGGTAAGATATATCAGCAGCAGGAGGCTGACGAGAATTATAAGGGTGAGATAAAGAGTATAAAGTACTTTGAGAAAGCTTACGACAACCGTTATGACGGCTTTGATAAAGAAAACCTCTATAAGGTTATCGAGTACAAGGCAGGAAAGACGGATAACGTTGAAGAAAAGATTGACCTTTATCTTAACAGTGCCAAGACAGGTCATGTACCGGCGGTAGAGAAGCTTATCGAGCTTGTACCGACATGTAATGAGAAGATTGAATTCCTTTACAATGAATTAAGAGATATAGCGGAAACCGGTGATGATTCCTGTATCATCGGTATGAATAAGCTTGAAAGAAAGTACACAAGTCTTATCTTAAGAGAGCCGGATGACGGTCAGAAGGTTATTGAAAATAAGTTCTTCAGACTTTGTGTTCCGAAGGAATGTACTGCACAGATTAATGATGATGGCGGTACAATCAAGTTTGCGGATTCGGTTGTTGAATTTGCTGTTGCGGAGCTTCCGGTTAAGGCTGATGATGAAGAGAATTATCTTAAGATATATAAGCTTATTTTATCGGAGTACCTTCCGGATGAAAATGCGGAAATCATTATAGCCAATTCAAGAATGATTGGTTCTGCAATGAGAGAGACCAAGGATAATATTCATTCATATAACATCCTTATGATAAGCTCAAAGAACCAGTATATGTTCAAGCTAAGCTCACGTGACAGACGTGAAATGATGCAGTTTAAGGATAGAGTTTTGGATATCGCAAAATCTCTTGTTGAAACCGGAGAGATATATGTCGCAACAGAGGAAAGCAGAAAGAATATCGGACTTTCATTCCTGCTTCGTTCAAATGAAAGCGGCTTCTTATCAATCGGTAAGAGTGAGTAGTATAATAATGCTCACATATATACTTGTAATAATCAGATTACATAGTATAATATAAATATAATTTAATATAAACTTCAGGGCAGGGTGCAATTCCCGACCGGCGGTACAGCCCGCGAACCGAAAGGTTGATTTGGTGAAATTCCAAAGCCGACAGTAAAGTCTGGATGGAAGAAGGATTAACGCACATATTTTATCGTGCTATATTATGATTTAAAGACCTGAAGTTTTTTGGCTTCAGGTCTTTTTGAATGTGCCTATTTAGGATTATATATCTGTTGCAGGCACGCGGAGGGGTAAAATATGTATGATGAAAAATATATGCGATACGCTATTGAATTGGCGAAGAAGGGTGTCGGTGCGGTTAATCCGAATCCTCTTGTCGGTGCGGTAATTGTAAAAGATGGTAGGATTATAGGTGAGGGGTATCATAAGAAGTATGGCGGATTACATGCGGAAAGAGAAGCTTTTGCTAATCTTACTGAGGATGTGGAAGGTGCGGATATGTATGTCACGCTTGAACCTTGCTGTCATCATGGAAAACAACCTCCTTGTGTGGAAGCGATAGTTGAGCATAAGATAAAAAGAGTATATGTAGGCTCCGATGATCCGAATTTACTTGTAAGCGGAAAGGGATATGAATATTTGCGGGAGCATGGAATAGAAGTACATACTCATATATTGAAAGATGAATGCGATGCGTTAAATGATATATTTTTTCATTACATTACAACTAAGACGCCTTATGTGATAATGAAATATGCCATGACAATGGATGGTAAGATTGCAGCCTATACAGGAGAAAGCAAATGGATAAGTAATGAAACCTCAAGACATAATTCTCAAGAGCTTAGAAACAGATGCAGCGGAATTATGGTTGGAATAGGCACGGTTTTTGCAGATGATCCGATGCTTACCTGCAGATTGGAGAATGGTCATAATCCTGTTAGAATAATCTGTGATACAAAGCTTAGGATACCGATGGATTCCAATATCGTTAAAACAGCCGGAGAGTTTAGAACCATAGTCGCAGCCGGTGAAAGCTTAAAGGGCAAAATTAATGATAAATATAACGAGCTTATAAAGAAAGGTGTTGAGGTTATATTTGTTGAAGAGGAAGACGGAGAAATCAATCTAAAAATGCTTATGAATAAGCTGGGAGAGCTTGAAATAGACAGCATAATAATCGAGGGTGGCGGTACACTTAATTACAGTGCGATTAAAGCTAAAATTGTAAATGAGGTTATGATATATATGGCACCTAAGATTTTGGGAGGTAAAGATGCGCCTACCGCCGTTGAGGGAGGGGGATTTGAAACCCCGGATTTGGCAGCAAAATTCAAGCTGAAGGATACTGAGCTTATAGATGGAGATATTTTGTTAAGGTATATCAGAAAAAATCAGAAAAGAGGTTAGTATGTTTACCGGAATAGTAGAAGAAATAGGAGAGATAAAAAATATAAAGCATGGAAGTAAGTCTGCTGTCTTAACCATAAGCGGAAGTATTGTTACAAAGGATTCAAAGGTAGGAGACAGTATAGCGGTAAACGGTGTATGCCTTACCGCAACATCAATATCGGGTGATATATTTACTGCCGATGTTATGGCGGAAACCATGAGACGCTCCTCACTGGGAGATTTAAAACAAGGCAGCAAAGTAAACCTTGAAAGAGCAATGCTGTGTAACGGAAGATTTGGCGGACACATAGTTTCGGGACATATAGACGGAACCGGAACAATAAGAAATCTTGAAAAAGAAGATAATGCAGTATGGGTAACCATAGCTGCTTCATCAGACATACTAAAATACATAGTCGAGAAAGGTTCAATCGCAATAGACGGCATAAGCCTTACCGTAGCCTATGTTGACAACGAAGTATTTAAAGTATCGATAATACCTCACACTGCAGGCGAGACAACATTATTAACCAAAAACAAAGGCGACATAGTAAACCTTGAAAACGACATTGTCGGAAAATATGTTGAAAAGCTGATGAAGTATAATCACCAAGATACAACTGTGAAATCTAATATTGATATGGAAATGTTAAATCGATATGGTTTTATATAATTTTATAGAAGAGTAAGGTTTGATATACTTTTTAAACTCATATCAAACCGTAATAATAATAAGGAGGACAAAATGGAATTTAACACTGTTGAGGAAATAGTCGGGGATTTACGACAAGGTAAAATTGTTGTGATTCTTGATAATGAGGATAGAGAAAATGAAGGGGATGTAATCTGTGCCGCAGAATTTGCCACAACGGAAAATGTAAATTTTATGGCAAAGTATGCAAGAGGTCTTATATGTATGCCGATGGCACCGGAATATACGGATAAACTTCATCTGCCGCAGATGTGCATAACCAATACGGATAATCATTGTACTGCTTTTTCCGTATCTGTGGATCATGTGAGTACCACTACCGGAATATCTGCTGAAGAAAGAGGTATAACCGCAAGAAAATTCGTGGATGATAATGCAAAGCCGGAAGACTTCAGAAGACCGGGACATATGTTTCCTTTGGAAGCAAGACCGGGCGGCGTTATAGAAAGACAGGGGCATACCGAGGCAACGGTCGATCTTGTAAAACTTGCAGGACTTAAACCGGTAGGTCTTTGCTGTGAGATTATGAAGGACGACGGTACGATGGCAAGAAGAGATGATCTTTTTGCATTTGCGAAGGAGCACGGACTTAAAATCGGAACCATAGAAAAGCTTGTGCAATACCGTAAGGAGCACGAGGTGTTCGTTGAGTGTGTGGCAAAGGCAAAGATGCCTACACGGTACGGAGAATTTACGATATACGGTTATATCAATAAATTAAACGGAGAACATCATGTTGCACTTGTTAAGGGGGATATAACAGACGGTGAGCCTGTGCTGTGCAGAGTACATTCGGAATGTCTTACCGGAGATGCCTTAGGTTCGGCGAGGTGTGATTGCGGTCAGCAGTATGATGCAGCTATGAAAGCAATAGCTAAGGAAGGCCGAGGAGTTTTATTATATATGAGACAGGAAGGAAGAGGTATAGGCCTTATCAATAAGATAAGGGCATACGAGCTTCAGGATAAGGGACGTGATACGGTTGAGGCAAATCTTGAGCTTGGTTTTCCGGAGGATGCGAGAGACTACACAATCGGAACACAGATACTTGTAGACCTTGGAATTAAAAAACTCAGGCTGTTAACAAATAATCCACTTAAGGTTTATGGATTGGCAGGATATGGTTTGGAAATCGTTGAACGTGTTCCGATTCAGATAGAACCGGGCCCATACGATATATTTTACTTAAAAACAAAGAAAGAAAAAATTCCAAAAAAAATATTAATGATGAAAAAGGGATTAATGATGGACATTTAGGGAACAATGAAATAATAAGTTATATTATTAAAATGAAAGATAATAATTATTTTGAAAACAAAGAAAATATTAATAATAATGAAAATATTTCTTATGATTCAAAATGTTATTATAAACCTTGTTATCATAAAATGGTTGATAGCAAACCTAAAAAATATAATAATAAAAATGTGAATGAACTTTCAAAATATGTTCAGAAATTAATAAATGAAAATACTTGCATTGAAGAAAAAATTCATGATTCTCTAAAAGATGGTATAATTTTATCTGAAAAAAATAATTTATTATTGGATAGAATCAATAAAAGAAAAAAAAATAAAAAAATTAATAATATTAATTTCAATGAGAATTATTTAACTTCAAAATATTATTCCACTATTAATCTTTTTAAGAGAAATAAAAATAATGATCTAAATGATATTAATAAAATAAAAACTTCTATTCCTTTCCCAAAAACAGAAAAAAATAAAAGACAAGCAATGATTAGAAAAAATAATTACATTAATAATTTAGAATTTGAGAATAAAACTTATTTAAACAAAATAAATGAAATATTAAATACTAATCTAAATGAATGTGAAAGAACCAAAAATAGTAAAAATAAAAAATTTCAAAAGAGAATAAGCAATTCTTCTTCCAATTTAAATTTAAATAAAAAATTAATTAGGAAAAAAAGCTTTATTTGTTTTAATAAAGAAAATAATCAAAGTTTTTCTTACAGAAATAAAGATGGTAATTTTTTAATAATATCTAATTCTAATTTTAAAAAAAACAATGAAAATAATGAGAAAAAAATCAATAACTCAAATTGCACAAAAAATTCTATATTCAATTTTGAAAGATTATCTAGACTAAAAAAATCTTACACTCAAAATGAATCAAAAATAATTGTTGATAAATTTAATAATGAAGATGGAACAAAAGATGATATTATTTATAAAAAGAATAAAATAAAATATTTATCACCTAAAATAAATTCGAAAAATATTAAACAACATTTTTTGATAAGACCAAAAAATAAAAAAAGAGAAAATAATATAGCGAATAATTATACTAGATTTGAATCAAGTATTAAATATACAAAAACTCTTTTAAATAAAATTAAATTAGATAATGAGCTTATTAAATCTAAAGATTATTCCTCCAAAAATGATAAAATTTATGAACAAGCAAATTATTTTATAATTGAAGATAAACCTGAAATTAATAAAAATAAAATTTATAATTTAATTAATTCGAATACAGGAAGGAATTCAAGATTAAAATATATATTTTTTAAAAATATAAATAAATGTAAAACATTAAATAAAGATATATATTTAAATTTATCAAATAATGATTCATTAAATGATGGAAAAGAATAAGCGAATAAAAAAATGAAAATTAATTTTTAATTAAATTAAATTAAAATAAATAATAATTCTCATTTAATATTAATATAATTGTATATATAAATTATAAAAATATA
>CALGGL010000131.1 GCA_937915975.1 uncultured Lachnospiraceae bacterium
TTTATAGGTGCTAAAAATCGAAAACTCGCTACGCTCAAACAGTTCGATTTTTTTACGCACCTATATGCGAATTTTCGCTTTTGATTTAACGCAAATCGGACTAAATGCTAATATATAGACCTGTTTTTATCTGATGTATTGTGATCTTTTTTTGATTATGTGATAAGGCTCACGCCCGTGTCACAAATCTTCTAGTTCATAATATTTCTCATAAGCTTCTACAAGCTTTGTGTCAAGGTCTTCCCGTTCAATGCTTAAATCGTTCAATTTCTTTGAGTTGGTTGCATTTTCGGGTGCGTTTATTTCTTCGTCGATTTTGGAAATTTTTTCTTCCAAGTCGGCGATTTCTTTTTCAAGCTTTTTTAAATCGTTTTCGCGTTTTCTTGCCTTTGCCTGTTCTTCCTTGTTTTTCAGGTAGGCTTCCTTATTGGATAGTGCAGTATTATTGTCAGCAGTAACATTTGATGCGGCAGCTTCGCTTATATTATAAGTGCCGTCAGAAACAGGTGAGAATATACCTGACTTTACACTACTTGCTTTAGCACCTGTGTTTTTTGCTTCAGCTTCATATATAAGCTCTTTATGACTCTCATAATAATCATAATTTCCTATAAATGAATATAGCTTTTTATCCTTTAATTCCACAATCCTTGTAGAAATTCGGTTTATGAAATATCTGTCGTGGCTTACGCAGAGTACGGTTCCTGTGTAGCTTCGTATAGCCTCCTCGAGTATTTCCTTTGAGTGTATATCAAGGTGGTTGGTCGGCTCATCAAGTATAAGAAAGTTTGCGGGAGAGAGCATAAGCTTGGCAAGTGATACACGTCCGCGCTCACCTCCGGACAGGTCGCCTATCCTTTTAAATACATCATCGCCCGTAAACAAAAATGCTGCCAGAACATTTCTGATTTTAGTGTTCGTAAGGTCAGGGTAGGAATCGGATATTTCTTCAAATATGGTTTTGTGTAAGGAGAGTATCTGATGCTCCTGATCATAGTAGCCTACCTTTACTCTTGAACCGAGTATAATCTGACCTTCATCCTTTGGTACAAGACGGTTGATTATCTTGAGTATTGTGGTCTTGCCGGTTCCGTTTGCGCCTATAAGACATACGTGTTCACCACGTTTTATCTCCATATTCATATCTGAAAAAAGGTTATTTGTTCCAAAGGACTTGGAAAGCTCCTTTATGGTCAAGACATCATTTCCGCTTTCAACAGACGGAGAAAGTGATAGTCTCATATCGGCGTTTACCTCGGTCGGTTTATCAAGCCTTTCGATTTTGTCTAACATCTTTTCACGGCTTTCGGCACGCTTGATGGATTTTTCTCTGTTAAACTGCTTTAGCTTTTCGATGACTGCTTCCTGATGCTTGATTTCCTGCTGCTGATTGAGATATGCCTTCATTTGCGAAGCTCGTATCTCGGCACGTTTGGCAGAATAATAGGTATAGTTGCCGTGATAAATGATTGCCTTAGTATTATCTATCTCAACGATCTTGGTCGCGATTTTATCTATAAAATATCTGTCATGGCTTACGATGATAACACTTCCCGGATAAGAAGAAAGGAAGCCCTCAAGCCATGCTATGGATACCATATCAAGATGATTGGTCGGCTCATCAAGGATTATGATATCCGGCTTGGTGAGAAGGAGTCTTCCCAATGCGACACGCATTCTCTGACCGCCGGAGAGGGAGTTGATATGTCTGTCGTAATCTGCTTCGGTAAACCCAAGTCCCTTAAGCACACCGGTAACCTCGCTTTTATAGGCGTATCCGTTTTCGTGGTCATACTGTGTGGAAAGCTTGTTATATGTATTCATTATCCTTTCAAGCTCTTCACCCTCGGCATGCTTCATATCATTTTCAAGGCTGCGGATTTTCTCCTCCATATCAATAAGATATCGCTTTGTCTCAAGCATTTCCGCATAGATTGTATTGTCAAAGGATATGTCCTGATGCTGAGAGAGGTAACCGATGGTGGTATCCTTTGCAAGAACTATCTGTCCGTCATCTGCGGTTTCCTCGCCCATAATAATTTTAAGAAGAGTGGTTTTGCCGGAGCCGTTTATACCGACTATGGCGAGCTTTTCTTTTTCCTCTATATGAAATGAAACGTCAGAAAGTATCTGATTGATTCCGTAGGCTTTACTTATATTTTGAACTGCGAGTATCATTTGTTGTCTCCTTTTATTATGAAAGTTCTCCAGCGTGGACAGTATAGCAAGGATTATAAAAATGTGCAAGTGATAAAAAATTTGCGGTTTTTTAGATAATTAATGCATAAATTTACATAATTAGCACTTGTTTACATAAAAATGACACGATTTGTTGCATTTTGCTTTTTCTATTGACTTTTTGCTTTGGATATTATACCTTTTTTTCAGGCAGATATAATTCTTGTTTTCAAACAATCTTATTCATTCGAGATTTATCCTGCCAAATACTCAATAAAAATATAATTGCTGCTTTTATGGTAAGGCAGGGAAAGAGGTGCTTTATGGAAAAGGAAAATCATGTATTAAATTCGAAGGAAATTGTCGATGAGCCGGTTAACGTTATTAGGAATTATAAGGACACGGTTTTTCGTATGCTTTTTAATTCAAAAAAGGAATTACTTTTACTCTATAATGCTCTAAATGATACCGAGTATACGAATGAAGATGAACTTGAAATCGTTACACTTGAAAATGCAGTTTATATGACGATGAAAAATGATGTTTCATGTATGCTTGATATGAATATTCAACTGTTTGAACAGCAGGCAAGTATTAATCCAAATACTCCGCTTCGTTTTCTGATGTATATTGCCAGACAGCTTGAAAAACTTATTGTTAAGAAGAATTTATATGGCAGTAAGCTTATTGAACTTCCAAATCCGAGATTTTTTGTCTTTTATAACGGAAAAGAAGAGCAGCCTGAAATAACTGAATTGCCTCTTTCGTCATCATATAAACATAAGACAGATGATGTAAATCTTGAGTTAAAGGTATTGCAATTAAATATAAATAAGGGCTATAATGAAGAAGTAAAAAGAAAATGTCCTACATTATTTCAATATATGCAGTACGTTGATGTGGTACACGATTACTTAAAGGGTCATTCTCTTGAAGAAGCTGTACCGTTTGCAATAGACTACTGTATAAAGCATGATATATTGAAGGACTTCCTGTTAGCAAATAAGGCTGAGGTGATATCAATGAGTATATTTGAATTTGATGAGGAATTATATAAAAAATCTATTCGTGAAGAAGGCTTTGAAGACGGATATAATGCTGGAGTTGAAGAAAGTAAAAAGACTATTGAAGAAAGCAAGTCGATTATAGCCCAAAAAGATGAAACAATTGTGAATATGCATGCAGAGCTTGACAATCAAAGGGCAGAGATAGAACAACTGAAAAAGCTTCTTAAGGAAAAACAATAAATCATAGCAGTTCTTGAAACAATAATTCAAGAACTGCTTTTTAGTTTATTTACATCAAAAGATGGAAAAAACAGTATATAAGTGGTACAATAACGAGGTAAAAATATTTGATAAGGAGATACATATGTTTAATAATAAATCAAAGTCCGCAAGAAAAGAAGTGGAAGCAATCTTCAATGAGATACAGATTAACCTTGAAAACAATTACAAGGATCTGGCTATCGGTGCGAGAAAAAATGCAGAAAAAAGGCTGGATGAATTAAGGGCGGATGGTTCACTTAGTGATAAGGATTATGCCAAGCTTAAGGCTACACTTGATGATTATACAAAACGTATGGAAGGATATCATCATTAAATTTTGACATCCTGAACTTACGCTATCGAAATATTTGGGTACACGCATAGCTCACTGTCGTTCACGCTATGCTTTGCACCTAAATATTTCGATAGAGTAAGTCCTTAAGTATATATTATGGGGGAATTTATGCATAGAAAAATTATTGAATTTTTAAAAATGCTTATGCTTGCTATCGTTCTTATACTTGCCATTGTTGCATACAAAAAGAGTGATAGTGACAGCGGTGGTGACTATGTATATCAGACGGTTTATGATTTTGCCATGGGTACATCGGTGCAGGTAACTATCTACGGAAATAAGGATAAAAGCTTCAAGCCGGAAGATATAGTCGATAAGATTAAAGAGCTTGATGAAAAGCTTATATCATGGCGAAATAAAGATAGTGAGCTATATAAATTGAATCATGAGTATAAGGTTGGGGAGCCTTATTATATAAGCTATGGGCTTATGAAACCTCTTATGGATTCTGCTGTTTTATCCGTTGATAGCTTTGGGGCACTTGACCTTACCATAAGGCCGCTTGCAAATCTATGGAATATCGAAGAAGCAACGTCAGAGAATTTTACCGTTCCAACGGATAAGGAAATAAAGAATACATTAAAATATGTTGATTATGAAGCGGTAGATGTAGTCATATATGAACATGACAATTATGTCGTGTTTGATAGGGAAGGCATGATGATTGACCTTGGCGCAACAGGAAAGGGTTATGCACTTGATGTAGCTTACGAAATACTTAAAGAGCATAATATAAGCGGAGCTATGGTTAGCGTGGGTGGAAGCATTTTAATCTATGGAACAAAGGATTCTTATAAGAAAGAGGATAATACCTGGAAGGTGGGAATCCGTGATCCGAAGGGTTCACAGGAGAATTTGATAGGTTATCTGGAGTATCCGTGTGAGGAGGGCTTTAGCAAATACATTTCAACCTCCGGAAACTATGAAAAATATATCGAAAAGGATGGAATTATTTATCATCATATCTTTGACAGCAAAACAGGTTATCCTGCAGCTTCGGGACTTGCTTCGGTAACGGTGGTTTGTGATAACGGACTAAAAAGTGACGGTTTATCCACAGCCTGCTTTGTACTTGGGTATGAAAAATCCAAGGATTTGCTGCGGCATTACAATGCGGAAGCTATATTTATAGATGAGGATAATAATGTGACGGTTACAGACGGACTTAAGGAAATATATAAGGAAAATAAATAATTAAGCTAACGTGAAATCTATGATTTTACGTAGTTGGCTTATATTGTATAAAATAAAACAGATAAACTAAAACAGAAAAAACATATAAGTCCAGCGGTGATATGTCAAGTGTGAATTAACACATTTTTGAATACATTTGCAT
>CALGGL010000132.1 GCA_937915975.1 uncultured Lachnospiraceae bacterium
TCTTTTATAACAAATATCTAATAATTTTAAAATCTGGTTATCAGATTCAAGATTATCCTCAATATCATATCCGTACTCATCATTTTCAGCATAAATAGAAATATACGTATTTAAAGGAATATGTTTTTTACGATTTGAATTATTAATTGCTGTCTTTATCTGTCTCCTGACACAAAGGGTTGCAAAGGTCGAAAAAGCCGCACCCTTATCGGACTCAAAATCCCTTATGGCCTTAAAAAGACCTATCATACCCTCCTGCATAAGATCTTCTGTCTCAGCTCCGATTATATATACAGTACGAACCTCTCTCTTTACGATACTGCCGTATTTTTTCATCATATACTCTATGGCATCATCATCCTTTTGGGATATTCTTTCAATTATTTCATTATCCGATAAAGCATCGTAATTTATGCTCATAAATTATCTTCATCCTTTCGGTGAATTAAAATCACATCACAAATTCCCTATTTAATATGCTTTTTATCTGCCGAGTCTTTGTCTCAAAACCTCATATGCAAGAACACCCGCTGCTACTGAAGCATTTAGGGAATCTATATCTCCGAGCATAGGTATAGATACAACATAGTCACATTTTTCCTTAACAAGTCTGCCTACTCCCGAGCCTTCATTTCCGATAACAAGACCTATCGGTCCGGTGAGATTGACATCATACATTATCTCTCCACCCATATCTGCGCATGCAAACCACATTCCTCTTTGCTTTAGCTCCTCTATGGTCTGTGCCAGATTGGTAACCTTAGCAACCGGCGTATAGTTTATAGCTCCGGCTGAAGCCTTAACAACCGTAGCAGTAAGTCCCGATGCCCTTCTTTTGGGAATTATCACTCCGTGTGCACCGCAAAGATTAGCAGTTCTTATAATAGCACCGAGGTTGTGAGGATCCTCTATCTCATCTAAAATAAATATAAACGGCGGCTCACCCTTTTCCTCCGCCTTGGCAAATATATCCTCCAAATCAGCATATTGATAGGCTGAGCATATCGCCATAACGCCCTGATGCTTTCCGGTTTTCGACATCTGATCAAGCTTTTCTTTGAATACAAAGTTTACAATTGTATCGTGCTTTTTTGCATCCCTTAAAATTGAACTGATAACTCCATCCTTAAGTCCGTTTTGTACATAAAGCTTGTCAACTGTTTTTCCTGCTCGATATGCTTCAAGAACAGAGTTACGTCCTTCAATCAAATGCTCATCTTCTGTATGTCTGTTATTATCATTTTGTTTATTATAAGACATCTTTATTTATTCCTCTCTGCCTTTTCCACCCTGTCTACAAGCTTTTTAAACGCAATCTTAAGCTCCTCATTTTCCTGCTTAAGGATATTCAGATCATTAAGCACAGGGTCAGGAAGATGTGTCTGGTCAAGATCAAGTCTCGGAAGCCTTACCTCCTCACGCTTAACCACACGTCCCGGAATACCCACAACGGTGGAATTTGGCGGAACCTCCGACAAAACTACCGAACCGGCTCCGATCTTGGAATTTTCACCGACGGTAAATGAACCTATAACCTTGGCTCCGGCACTTATCATAACGTTATCACCTATAGTCGGATGACGCTTTCCGCTTTCCTTGCCGGTACCGCCTAACGTAACACCCTGATAAAGAGTTACATTATCACCAATAATCGTTGTTTCACCGATTATGACACCATTTCCGTGGTCTATAAAAAATCCCTCACCTATGGTTGCACCGGGATGTATCTCAATACCCGTTTTTCTGGCCGCACGCTGAGAGATATATCTCGCCCTGAAATAATGACCTTTAAGATAATGCTTATGTGCTCTCCTATAGCTGTATAAAGCCTTAAAGGATGGATATAAAAGCACCTCTAAATCATTTTTTATTGCAGGGTCTCTTTCTCTTATTATCTTTACCTGTTCCTTATAATACTTAAACCACGACATAATTTATCACCATACTTGTTAATTACTTTTATCTTATTCACGAAATTACAAATTTCCATTCTTGTAATCATAAATTTTTATCAATATAATCAGCAATCATTTTATCAACATATTTTTTTAGCTTTTCATTTTCACCCTTAAGATAAAGATAGCCGAACAAAGCTTCAAGTCCGGTTGCCTTTCTGTATTCGCTTCTTGTGGCATTTTTAGCCTTTGAATGAGCATTGGCATTACGTCCGCGTTTATATATATCAAGCTCATCCTCCGAAAGCTCGTCCATAACGGAATCCGCAAATGCAGCCTGATTAACCGCATTAACTATATGCGTAACCTCCTTATGGTATTTGTAGGTCTGCTTGTTGGAATTGGTTACAAAATAAGCCTTAACCATAAGATCCAAAACACTGTCCCCAAGATAGGCCAATGAAAGAGGTGAATACTGATAAGCATTTACGTCTTTTTTTATTTCCGGAAGTTCAAGCTTTATATCACTTTCATCCGTTATAGAAAAATCCTTATTTAAGCTCTCTTCCATCTTACTCCTTCTCTTGTATCCTCAAGAATAATTCCCTGCTCCAAAAGTAAATTTCTGATTTCATCAGCCCTTGCAAAATTCTTATTCTTTCTTGCATCCTGTCTTTCCTGTATAAGCTTTTCTATATCTGCGTCAAGAAGTTCTGCCTCCGTCTTTGCTTTAATTCCAAGCACATCACAAAGCTTAACTGTCATATCATAAACCTTAGTTGCAAATTCCTTACTTGAATTATCGTTTACGTTGGTATTTGCATACTTAACAAGCTCAAATATTACTGAAATGGCATCTGCAGTATTTAAGTCATCCTCCATGGCATCGTCAAATTTCTTTTCATATTCATCAATCTTAACAATCTCAGAAGCTTCTGCTTCACTCATTTCAGTCTGCTTGGCATTGCCTATTATTTCATCAAGTCTTGATACCGCTGTCTTTATTCTCTCCAAAGAATTCTTTGCCGATTCAACCAAATCATCCGAAAAATTAAGCGGACTTCTGTAA
>CALGGL010000133.1 GCA_937915975.1 uncultured Lachnospiraceae bacterium
AACAAGGCAACTATCACAGGAACTATCTCATGCCATACATCAAGAGCGGTTACATCCCCACCGATTGATTTTATTCTTCCGTGAATATCAAAGAACTGAACAAAGGTATAAGGATTATCTTCAATAATACCTGCATTCTTAAGACCGATCATTGCGATAAATAATCCGATACCTGCCGGTATTGCTTTCTTAAGGCACTCAGGGAGTGCAGTCGCAACATATTTTCTCAAGCCTGTTACTGAAAGCACAAGGAACACAAGACCTGATATAAATACTATTACAAGACCTGCCTGATAACCTGTCACTACATCCTCACCACCGAAAAATGCACCTGCTACGAAGGTTGTACAGAAGAATGAGTTAAGACCCATACCGCAAGCCTGAGCAAAAGGCATCTTGGCATAAAATGCCATAAGCAATGTACCGATGATTGCAACAAGAATGGAAGCGATATATACCGAATTCCATATCTTACCCATTGTTACCGGTTCGGCACCGAGTGCAACCAACCAGCCGTTTGAGCCCTCTGCCGCAACCTGATTTGGATTTACAAAAACTATATAAGCCATTGCAAAAAAGGTTGTAAGTCCGGCAAAGATTTCGGTACGCACTGTCGAACCGTTTTCTTTGATTTTAAAGAACTTTTCCACGTTAAAATCCTCCTAAGTAATTATTTTTTATTATTCACTCTTTGTCTTCGGAATAAAGACACGAGCTTCATTTTCCTTTTTGCTGCTCTTATTCTTATTAACAGCCTGCTTGCAGAAGAAAAGCTGAGCTTCAAGCTTATCTCTTCCTCTTAAATCCTGTTTTTCATAGGTTCCGTCCGGCATCAGAATATGTGCCTTTAGAGTATCGGCAAGCTGAATATTGAGAATCTCTATAACATCCCTCTTTAAATCCTCATCCTCAACAGGGAATGTAATCTCAACTCTCTTATCAAGGTTTCTCGGCATCCAGTCTGCACTTCCCATATATACATCCTCAAAGCCGTCGTTGTAAAAATAAAATATTCTTGCATGCTCAAGGAAGTTACCTACTATAGATCTTACGGTAATATTTTCACTAAGATCCTTAACACCCGCCTTAAGACAGCATATACCTCTTACAATCAGATCAATCTTTACTCCCGCACAGGAGGCCTCATAAAGATTCTTAATTATAACAGGATCGCAGAGGGAATTCATCTTGGCTACAATTCGTGCCTCCTTGCCCTGTCTTGCATTTTCTATCTCACGTCCGATAAGGCTTACGAATTTTTTCTTCATCCATATCGGTGCAACCATAAGCTTGTTCCATGTCGGCGGTTCCGAATAACCCGATAGCATATTGAATACCGCCGTGGCATCCTCACCTATGGCATCATTGCAGGTAAGGAGTCCCATATCTGTATACAGCTTGGCTGTAACATCATTATAATTACCTGTTCCAAGATGCACATATCTGCGTATTCCGTCCTCCTCACGACGTACAACAAGAGCTATCTTGGAATGTGTCTTGAGTCCCACAAGACCATATATAACATGACAACCGGCTTTCTCTAACATCTTCGCCCAGCCGATATTGTTCTCTTCATCAAATCTCGCCTTGAGCTCAACCAAAACCGTGACCTGCTTGCCATTATCAGCTGCCTTCGCAAGGGCTGCAATAATAGGTGAATTACCGCTTACTCTGTAAAGAGTCTGCTTTATGGCAAGAACATCAGGATCATTTGCTGCCTGCTTTATAAAATCAACCACCGGTGTAAATTCATAATAAGGATGGTGTAACAGAATATCCTTTCTCTTTATCTGGTCGAAAAGGTTCTCCTCATTATTAATTCCCGGAACCGGCTGAGGTATGTATTTTTTGTATTTCAAATGGTCAAAGCCTTCCAAACCGCTTACTTTCATAAGGAAAGTCAAATCCAACGGTCCGTTTATGGAATAAACATACTCACTGTCTACGCATAGCTGTTTCTTTAACTCTTTGAGCAGTCTCTTATCCATATCCGCCGCAACCTCAAGCTTTATAACCTCGCCCCAGGCACGCTTCTTAATCTGTTTTTCTATCTCCTTTAACAAATCCGCCGCATCATCCTCGTCTATGGCAAGGTCCGCATTTCTCATAACTCTGTAAGGATGTGCACATACTATCTCATAATTAAGAAAAAGCTTATCCAGATTTTTTTCAATTATTTCCTCAAGAAGAATAATCTCTCTTGCCTCGCCCTCCTTAGGAAGCTCAATTACACGAGGTAAAACGGAAGGCACCTGAACCGTTGCTATATCCACAACATCCTTCTTTTTGTCGTGAATAAGCGCACCGATATTTAAGGTTTTGTTTCTGATAAGCGGAAACGGTCTTGAGGAATCCACCGCCATAGGTGTAAGCACCGGATAAACATCCTTTTCAAAATATTTATCAACATACTTAGCCTGTTTTTCGGACAAATCCTCATATCGTTTGACTATCTTAAGTCCCTCCGCTTCAAGTGCGGGGATAAGTGAACGGTTTAAGGTCTGGTACTGTGACTTCATCATTTCCTTGGTTTCGGGAATAATTTGCTCAAGCTGCGCCTTTGGTGTAAGTCCCGCTATATCCTTTTTCCTTACATCTGCACTTACAAGATCTATCAAAGATGCAACTCTTATCATAAAGAATTCATCCAGATTGGAAGCAGTTATCGATAAAAACTTAATTCTTTCAAACAACGGAATAGTCTTATCCTTGGCTTCATTAAGAATACGATAATTAAACAAAAGCCAGGATAATTCTCTGTTATAATAATTTTCCGGTTTATCAAAATTCTTCTTTTCCATCCTTACACACTCCTTCTGAATCTTAATACAGGTCTTATGCCGTAAACCTGCTCAAAGAAATCCGCTCTTGCTTCAAAAAGACCGGCCTCAAGCGATATATCATCATAGGTTACCGCCGAGATAATAAGCTTATCATCCTTAAGCGCAATATTTATATCCTCAATCTTTTGCAAATGACTCTTATCGAGGATATTTGCTATTCTTAAAATTGCAACCAGCTTAGCTATGGTTATGTAATTACAGCTGCCCAGCTCCGCCTGAATCCTTTCTCTGGACGGAAGATAAAGAATGTTGTATTTGACGATATTGGCTATCTCCATTCTCTCCTTATGTGAAAGACCGATTATCTCCGTGTTTGCCACTATGTAATAGGAATTAATTGCTCCGTTATTCATGCTTATATAATTACCGCAGTCATGAAGAATTGCGGCAATTTTTAATTGAAGCCTTTCCAGCTTATCCATACCGTGTATCTTTTTAACACTGTCAAATATAGCAAGTGCAAGTTCCGATACCGCTTCAAGGTGCGCCTGATTACACTTGTATCTCTTACTTATATTAAATGCGGATGCCACTATATCCTCACTGAAATCATGGGAGAATGCCACTCTGCTTCCTTCATCAATGTATGAAGCAGCTATACCGTCACAAAATGAAACATTCGGAGCATATATATCCTCTGCCTTACAGTTATTAAGAAGAGATTTATATATAAGAACAGTCGGAAGAATAAGTGTTGCACGTTCATACGGTATGCCGTATTTTTCGGTAAGCTCCTGAGGTGACAATTTTATGGCTCTGTTATATACCTTATCAAATTGTTCCTTACTTATCTTCTCATTGGTATCAATATCCGGCATTGTTTTCTTTAAGACCTTGATAACCTCACCGACAGCAATTATATTTTTAATCTCTTTATCGTTAAGATATATATTACGAAATGTAACTATATCACTTTCAACAAAATCGGCAATTACCTGATCCATTTTTCCCGACTTGCTTCCGATAAGAGACAGATAATCTCTGATTCTTAATGCACCTATCGGAATATTTTCGGTTACAATCATATTATTTTTATCAAAAAGGGAAATCTGAACACTTCCCGCACCTACATCTACAAATGCTGTATTCTTGCTTGCCACCTGATGAAAGTTTTCATACTTGGCTACAAGACCTTTAAAGTTCATATATCTTTGCTCAGAGTTACTTAGAATCTTAACATCAATATTTGTTTCTCTTTTAATAAAGTCAAGTATAAGATCCGAGTTTTCCGCCTCACGAACCGCAGAGGTTGCATACGCTCTGTAATCAGCTACCTGATACTCCTTCATCTTTCTTTTGAAATCACCAAGAGTATCACATACAAGCTTAATGGATTCTATACTTAAGCTTCCGTCACTGTAGGTATCCTTACCAAGCTCTATGATACGGCTTAAACCATCTATTCTTTTAAATGATTTTTTACTGTTTATCTCATATATATCAAGTGACAAATCACTCGAACCAACATAAATAGCCGCAAAGGTCTTTACCGCCATAGCATTTCCTCCTATTCCTTGTTTTTCTCTTTTAAAATTTCTAAAAGCTCAATGACTCTTTTATTATATCCCGGATGATATGCAAACGGTGCTATCTCGCAAAGCGGTTCAAGCACAAACAGTCTGTTTGTCATATCCGCATGAGGAATCTTTAGATTTTCCTCCATAATTATATCCTTGTTGTAAAGAAGAATATCTATATCAAGAGTTCTCGGTCCCCAGTGAACGATACGTTTTCTTCCGGCACTCTGTTCAATATCATTTACTACCGATAAAAGCTCTGTCGGGGAATAAAGTGTTT
>CALGGL010000134.1 GCA_937915975.1 uncultured Lachnospiraceae bacterium
GCTCTTCCGATCTTGTGCTCTGATTTAACAAATTGCTTGTAAGTTGCAAAGTCATCTGTTTTAAATATACTGTTTTGATGACAGACTCATCATTTATACAATTATATATAACCGACCTACGTATATTATTTATTACGGATTATGATATCCTCACGCTTTGGTCCGTTGGAAACCATGGTGATTGGGAAGCCGATTTGTTCTTCTATGAATTCTATATACTTGCGGCAGTTTTCCGGAAGCTTATCATATTCCTTAATGCCCCTTATATCTTCCTTCCAACCCGGCATTGTCTTAAGCACCGGCTTAGCCTTCTCAAGCTTAGAGGTTGTAGGAAAATCAGTGGTAACCTCACCATCGATTTCATAGCCTACACATATAGGAATCTCATCCAGATAACCGAGAACATCAAGAACCGTAAAGGCTACATCCGTAGTACCCTGGATACGACATCCGTACTTGGTAGCCACGCAGTCAAACCAGCCCATACGTCTCGGACGACCGGTGGTTGCACCGAACTCTCCGCCGTCACCGCCACGTCTTCTTAATTCATCTGCTTCGTCACCGAAAATCTCACTTACAAAAGCACCTGCTCCTACGGCACTTGAATATGCCTTAACAACAGTTACAATCTTCTTAATCTCATAAGGCGGAATACCCGCACCGATTGCACCATAAGCAGCAAGGGTTGATGAGGAAGTAACCATAGGATAGATACCATGGTCAGGATCCTTAAGGGAACCCAGCTGACCTTCAAGAAGAATATTCTTACCCTCTTTAATCGCATTCCACAAAAATGCGGAAACATCACATACGTAAGGCTCAACCATAGCCTTGTATTCCATAAGAGTATTAAAGGTCTCCTCTGCATCTATAAGAGGCTTATGATATAAGTGCTCAAGAATAATATTTTTCTGAACCAAAACCCTGTCAATCTTTTCACGAAGTGCTGCCTCATCAAAAAGCTCACTTACCTGAAAACCAATCTTAGCGTATTTATCGGAATAAAAAGGAGCTATACCCGACTTGGTAGAGCCAAAAGACTTTCCTGCAAGTCTCTCCTCCTCATACTGGTCAAATAATATATGATAAGGCATAACCATCTGTGCCCTGTCAGAAACAAGAATCTTAGGCATAGGCACATTTTTATCTGTTATCGACTTAATCTCCTTAAATAAAACAGGGATATTAAGTGCCACACCGTTTCCTATGATGCTTGTAGTATGGTCATAAAAAACACCTGACGGCAATGTATGAAGTGCAAATTTTCCGTAATTATTAACTATTGTATGACCTGCATTTGCACCGCCCTGAAATCTGACAATTATATCGGCATCCTCTGCCAGCATGTCAGTAATTTTACCTTTTCCTTCGTCACCCCAATTAGCTCCGACTACTGCTTGAACCATATTGCGTTACCTCCACATAGAATTGTTTGTCAAAAAACATGACACCCAATAAACTATAATACATTAAAGTGCTGATAAAATCAATATTTTTATTATTTATCAGCACTCTACTTTTAAAATTTATTTTATTTTCATCAGTAATCGGATTTTATTCATTTGCCTTTAACTGACTTACCATATCAAGCTTTTTGATTCTTCCTGTAAATAAAAGGCTGGTTACAATTGATGTTATAAACACCAAAAGATATGATTTTATATAATCCATCGGCTTCGTAAATATAGCGTAATCATACTGCTCGCCATTGGTATCCATCATAGCGGTTATCATTGCCTTTCCGATTGGAGTACCAACAATTACACCAAAAATCGTAAGCCATAAATTTTGTACGGTCAAAAGATTTGCTATCTTCTTATCCGAAAGCCCGAGAACTCGGAGTGTTGCAAGCTCTCTTTTTCTTTCATTAAACGAAAGATTTCCGGCATTATATAAAACTATTATGATAAACATAACTGCAAATAAAGCAAATACGGCAACAAGCGCATCCATTGTCTCCCATGCTGTGTCAAAGTTTTCTATCATTTCCTCCTTTGAATAAGCCGAGGTTACAAAGTCATATTTAAGTATCTCATCCTTATCAACCTCCATATTGGTAACGAGCTGGTTTGGATGATAGGATACATTTTCAAGCTGCTCAAAATCTTCTCTTAATATAGTTATGCCCTGAACATTAAAATTACGATTGATGATGCCGACCTTGGACTCATACCATGTATTTTCACCATATATATGCCAATATACTGTATCACCTTCGGAAAGATCGTATTTTTTAGCAAGCTTTCTAGTAAGTGCAACAGTTCCCGGCTTTAGACTTATAGGATTAATATCCTTATCGGTAAGTCCATACAGCCCCTTTCCTTCAGTAACCACAAGACTGCAGGCATCTCGGTCATCAGACGGTGCTTCCTTTTTCTTTGCAATCTCAATCTGCGTCATCATGATAAGCTCACCGTCATATTTATCCGAAAGCTCATCTGCTGCTTTTACATCAACATTTCCCTGAAAGGCTATCTGGAAATTATAATCCGATACCTTTTCCATACTCCACTCCTTCATCTTGGTCATGGTCGTACCACAGAAAAATGCCGAAAGAGCAAATGCCGTTCCAAAGAAAAGTCCTATGAGACACATAGCAGTACGAAGCTTTGAACGGGATATATCTCTTAGATTATATGTACTTGTAAAGCTAAGCTTATTCCAAAACGGAAGCTTTTCAAATATAGTATTTTTACCCGATTTAGGCGGTGCCGGTCTTAAAGCTGCCGCAGGCTCTATACGAAGGAGCTTTTTACAGCTTAAGTACGAGGAAAGCATACACGCAAACACTACCACGAGGGCACATATATAAAACTCCGGTAAAAATTCCGGCTTCCAGCCCGGAACAGTATAAAACCTTTTAAGTATAAACATAAGCTTTCTTATCGCAAACATTCCAAGGTATATACCTATAAATGAACCGGCAAGCGAAGGTACAAAGCTGTATGAAGAATAATGAAGTGCTATCTTCCAAGGCTTTACTCCGAGAGCGCTCATAGTACCTATCTGGGTTCTTTGAGCCTCTATTATTCTTCTCATGGTTGTCATTATAATAAATATACTTACAACCACAAATATACCGGCAAATACATATGAAAAGGCATCATGCTGCTTCATCTCGCTTACATAGCTTTTTATGCCAAATATAGAATCATCATCAATAAGCACCGAATAGTTGCCGTCAAGTGCTTCCGAAATTTTACTGTCAAGACTCTTTATATTATCTACATCTGATGTAAAAATAATCTGCGTCGGTTTTATGAAAGAAAACTCCGGTACGGCATCATAAGACATATACATATAAACGATATTCTTATAATCCGTATCCATGTCCTTGTCAGCCTTTATGTATATATGCTCAAGCGAATAGATAAAGCCAGCAACCTTTTTCTTTATCTTAAAGCCCATAACATTTATCTCGATGCTGTCACCAAGCTCTATGTCCCAGGCAGTTGCAAACTGCTTATTTATCCATACACTATCCTTATCCTTCGGATCAAAATCTTCACCCTCCACAAGATACGGCTTTGAGACCACATTTTCATCCTCAAGGTAAAGAATAACCTGTGCCTGATCGAATTCCACCGTCTCACCCGAAAGCTCGGTTCTTAGCTGTGCGTCCTTAACAGCGGAAAGTTCCTTAACAGAGTTAAGCTCATCCTCCGTAAAGCCTTCTCCGTATATCCAGCCGTCCGCACGACTAAACTCATCACTAAGCTTGTCCATTCTTCTAAGTCCGCCTGAAGCCTCACTCTTAAATGCTGAAAATGTAACGAGAGCAAGAACAGAAAGAAGGAGAACCGATATAAACTGACCGATATTTTTAGTAATATCGCGTAACATCTTTTTTACAAGCATTACCACTCAACCTCCTTAACAGGAACCGGATTCTCATTTATCTTTATCTCCCTTATCTTACCGCTTCTCATACGGATAACCTTATCGGCACACTGGGCTATATCAGCATTGTGTGTAACCAATATAACCGTATTACCCTTTTCGTGTGCCATGCGTTGTATCAAATCAAGCACCATAACACCGGTTTCCGAATCAAGCGCACCAGTCGGTTCATCTCCGAGTATAAGCTTTGGATTTTTAGAAAGAGCTCTTGCAATAGAAACTCTTTGTTGTTCACCACCAGATAATTCCTGTGGAAATTTATCTTTATGTTTTAATAAACCAACACTTTTTAAAACACTTAAAGAATCTTTTGAAGTATTAGTTACATCTTTAATTAAATTAACATTTTCATCTACCGTTAAAGTTGGCATTATATTATAAAACTGAAATATAAACCCAATATTCTCTGCCCTGTATTCTGTAAGTTGACTGTCAGAATATCCCTCTATATTTTTATTTCCTACTATAATTTCTCCAGATGTAGCTTTATCCATTCCTCCTAAAAGATTTAGTAATGTGGACTTACCAGCTCCACTTGGTCCTAAAATTACAACAAACTCTCCCTTATTTATAGAAAAGGATACGCCGTCTACGGCCTTTACATCGCCTATTTTTCTTTTCAAAAGCCCCTTGGTCACGGGGAAATACATCTTCAGGTCTTCTACCCGCAGGATTTCTTCTTTATTGTCGACTATTTCACTCATTACTGCAGATCCCCCCTGTTATTCTTTACATCCTCGATGTGATGACATGCACAGTGGTGCTCCGGTCCCAAGGTCGTAAGCTTTGGTCGTGATTTAAGACATTCCGGAGATCTGTACGAACATCTGTCATAGAAAGCGCATGTATTGGGCTTTATCTTTGACATATCGGGAGATTCCCCTTCTATCTCGTGCAATCCCCAGCTCTTTGGCTTGTCAAGTCTCGGCACAGCCCTGATCAATCCTATGGTATACGGGTGACAGGGGTCTCTGAAT
>CALGGL010000135.1 GCA_937915975.1 uncultured Lachnospiraceae bacterium
TATTGAAATATTTTAATGGATTATATAAAACCACAAATATAACTTCTTCATTTATATTTATTTTATCCATTATATCATTAAAATCATCATCACTAGTATTGGAAATATCAATATCATTTTTTATTCTAACTTTTTCTAATGGTTTTCCTTTTAAATACAATTGGATGAAATAATCTTCTGTTTTGTTTTTATTATTATTCAAAGTATATCTTCTTTCATTATTAGTATAAACAAAGAAATTTTCAAGATGATAATTTTTTGAACAATTTACTTTTTTCCCATTTAGAATAAGTATAATTTTATAATCATTTACTTTGTCTTTATTGACTCTATTGAGGATAAAAAATTTCTTTAAATATTCATCATCAAAATTATTTCCATTTAAATTTAAAGAATCTCCACATACTCCAGAATTATCATTTGGACTATTATTAATTTGGGATGTTATTTTAATTTTTTGTGATAATTCTTTTGCTAATTGTGTAAACCCAAATTGGTCATTTGCATCAATAAATAATTTTTCACATATTTTTTTATTCTTGAATATGAATTCAATGATATCATTTTTTTTATCAACAAATACATCTTTTCTTTGAATCATAGACATTTTATCGAATAAACGATAATTCAGAATATAATAAATAATTCCAACATTATTTATTTGAGATAATTCAATTTGATAAGGCAATTTTTTGTTTAGTATACTGAAATAATATTCCATACAAAATTTGAATAACTTTTGCTCTTGAATATTCGAAAGATTCATGATAGACTGAGGTTCTATTATTTTTTTTTTCGAGGATTGTATTATTATTTTTGGTGGTGTTTTTCTCATCAATTTGATTGGGGAAACTTTTATCGATTTAAAAGAATAAATATTTATTTGAGGATGTTTTAACCGGAAAATATAATATTACCTTGCCTGACAGTACATATTATGCTTCTGTAAAAAAACGCTGGGATAATGCAGCCAAGCCGCTTGACAGTCTCGGCGTATTTGAAGATATAACGGCAAGGATGGGAAGCATATTAAAAACCGATAAATTAAAACTTGAAAAAAAAGCAATTATCGTTATGTGTGCGGATAACGGTGTAGTTGAAGAGGGTATAAGTCAGAGTGGTTCAGAGGTCACTTTAGCGGTTGCCAAAGCTATGGGAGATAATAAATCTTCGGTATGCAGGATGGCAGCAGTTAATAATACTAAAATAATACCTGTTGATATAGGCATAAAGTCGGACGAAATAATACCCGGTGTGCTTGACAGGAAGGTTTCGATGGGTACTCGGAATTTTGCCAAAGAGCCTGCCATGACAAAAGAAGAAATGTATCTTGCCATACAGAAAGGCATGGATATTGTGTCGGACTTAAAGCATGAGGGATATGCTATAATTGGAACAGGTGAGATGGGAATCGGTAACACCACCACAAGCAGTGCTGTTGCCGCGGCACTTCTTAAATGTGATGAAAAAGAGCTTGTCGGACGCGGTGCGGGACTAAGTGATGAAGGCCTCGAAAAGAAAAAAAAAGTAATTAAGGATGCTTTATATAAATATGAGCTTTTCAAACCTGATACGGATGTACTTACCATACTTCGGACGGTTGGTGGTCTCGATATAGCAGGACTTACGGGAGTTATAATAGGTGGAGCGGTTTATCATATACCTGTTGTTATTGATGGAGTGATAAGTGCAGTTGCGGCACTTATAGCAGTCAGACTCTTTCCTGAAGTTAATAATTTTATATTTGCTTCGCATATGGGTAAGGAACCGGCTATGAAGTATATTATGGATGAACTTAAGCTTAAACCGGTGATATATGGAGAGCTTGCTCTTGGCGAGGGTACAGGTGCGGTAATGATGTTTTCACTGCTTGATATGGCACTTTCACTTTATAACGAACAGACTACCTTTGATGATATAAAAATAGAGGCGTATAAGAGATTTGTATGATGATTTTGGTTTATGGCGGAAGCGGAAGCGGTAAGTCTGCATTTGCTGAAAAGAAGATAACTGAATTAAATAAAAGTGGTATACCACTATATTATCTTGCAACCATGCAGGCTTATGATGCTGAGGATGAAGAACGGATAAAAAGACATCGTAAGCAAAGAGACGGAAAAGGCTTTACGACTATTGAACAGCCGAAAGATATAGGCAGCATAGCTTTAGAACTAAGAGAAGCAAAAAGTGATGTGTTGCTGGAGTGTATGTCTAATCTGGTGGCAAATGAGATGTTTTCACCTGATAATGCATTTTTGGTATCCAAAATAAAAAATGATATTAAAAAGCTTTATGACACAAGCTCAAATCTGGTTATAGTTTCAAATAATGTATTTGATGACGGAATTATATATGAAAAAGCTACTATGGAATACATAAGAGCTTTAGGAGATATAAACAGATACATAGCTGAAATATCCGACGAGGTATGGGAGGTTGTAGCGGGTATACCGTTAAGATTAAAATAACCGTTGTTTATATATAAGGGTGAAATTATGGAGATAATAAAAGCATTTTGCATAGCATTTTCCATATATTCAAAGGTGCCGGTTCCTCAATTTAAATGGAACGAGAAGGATATGAGATATCATCTTATTTTTTTCCCTTTTGTGGGTGCACTTACAGGCGGGCTGCTGATTCTGTGGAATTATATATGTTGCGTGTGCGATATCGGTAAAATTACATATATTTGTATAGGTACAGCCATACCTCTTGCGGTGACAGGTGGATTTCACGTTGATGGCTTTATGGATACAATGGATGCTCTTAAGTCATATAAGAGTAAGGAGGATAAGCTTGAAATTATGAAGGATGCTCATATCGGAGCGTTTTCGGTAATTATGCTTGTTAGCTGGGGTCTGGTTTATATTGGTGCATATTCTTCACTTACAAGTTCTTTTATGAGAGGACAGTATCTTGGGATTTTTGCCTGTATTTTTTTCCTTTCAAGAGTATTAAGTGCTTTAGCGGTTTTATCCTTTAAGAAAGCTAAGGATGAAGGAATGCTTAATACATTTTCGGATAGTGCCGCATCAAGAAAAGGCTTTGTAAAATCTGTTCTTTTGATAGAGCTTTTTGTTTGCTCCGGATTTATGATTGTTCAAAATGTATATCTGGGTTGTATCGTTATAGCTGCTTCATTATTATATCTTTGGTATTACTATTGTAAAACGAAAAAAGAATTCGGGGGAATTACCGGAGATACGGCAGGTTATTTTGTGACCTGCCTTGAGATTATTTTAACAGTGGTTATAGCTGTTTACGGGCTGGTAATTTGATGAAACACAGCATTTTTACAAACATATTATAATTTTTAAGGATTTGGAAAATAAAATGATTTTGATAATAGGCGGTTATGCTCAGGGAAAGCTTGGGTACGTGAAAAGAAAATATAATATATGTAATGAGGACATATATGATTTTGAAAAGTCGGATGATTTCGATTTTGAAAAAAATACGACAGAAGTTATGTCAGACAGACAACTTGTATTTTATAATGTAAATTATCTGATAAAAAAGGCAACAGAGGATGGATATAATATTGATGTCAGGCTGGAAAAGCTTATCAATAATTATCCCAATGCAATTATAGTGACCGATGAAGTTGGAAACGGAGTTGTTCCAATAGATAAAAACGAAAGATTACTCAGGGAAAAAATAGGAAGAATACAGTGTATGATGGCAGAGCGTGCCGATGAGGTTATAAGAGTAGTATGCGGGATAGGACAAAAAATAAAATAGTACTGCCACTTATTCGACATGGCAGCACAACTTCCAATGAGGAGAAAAGATATTTAGGTAGAACAGATGAGGCTTTGTCTGCTAAGGGAATATGTGAAATAGCAGAAAAAAAATATTTATATAATAGCGCCGATTTATTGTTTGTAAGTCCCATGCTTAGATGCAGGCAAACGGC
>CALGGL010000136.1 GCA_937915975.1 uncultured Lachnospiraceae bacterium
CTCGGAAGTATGTCCCGGCACAAGATCCAAAAGTACACGAATACCTTTCCTGTGTGCGGTCTCAAAAAGCTCCTTCATATCATCATTGGTTCCGTATCTTGGAGCTATTTTTTTATAATCCCTTACATCATATCCGGCATCCTTAAACGGCGAGTCAAAGCAAGGATTAATCCAAAGAGCATTACAGCCAAGCTCCTTAATATAATCAAGCTTCTCAATAATTCCTTGTATGTCGCCTATTCCATCGGCGTTGGTATCATAAAATGTTTGAGGATATATTTCGTAAAATACGGTATCTTTTAACCAGCTTTGCATGGTTTTTCTCCTCCTAAAAGCTACATATGTAACGAAAAGATATGTGACACGGTTCACGCCTCCTATCACATATCTCTTAACACTGTTTTATACTCCAAGCGGGCTTCCGCAGTTTCCGCAGAATTTACCTGTCGGTCCAACCGGTGTACCGCAATTCGGGCAGAATTTAGGACGGTTTATACTTCCTGTCTGAGCTTGTACCGGCTGATCCGCTGCTCCGTTATATGCCACAGCTCCACCCGTATAAACTCCTGCTGCCTGCATCGCTTTTATTTGCTCCGCCTGTGCTATGGCAGGATTATCTGCAATAATTTTTGCTCTTTGTTTTTCTTCGATTATCTTCTTGGATTCTTCATCCATTACTACACCGCCAACGTTGATATTACACTTGCGGCCAATCTCCCTTAGTCTTTCACTAAGCTTATTACTCATCTCAGAGCACATAGCAGGAAGCTCCAGACATTTTACTTCTCTTGCATTAAATTCGGAGAACACTATAGGAATCATCGACAAAACTTCGCTTTTAATCCTCTCTTTAAATGCGCCATCTACATCTTGTTCAATTAATATTGTTCCATACACATTATATGAAACCATCGTGTTGTCAAAATCAGGAGCCATATACCTAATAGGCTCTAATGTTCCAAATTTAACATCTGTCATACTTTTTTCCTCCTAAATCTTCTATTAAGTTCTAATGTTCCAAATTTAACATCCGGAATACTTTTTCCTCCTAAATCTTGTTTCACAATTTATTCTTATATCATCGGTATTTCCTATGAGATGGATATATAGGATATTTTTTTGATGTTAAGCATAGCATGAGCGACAGCGAGCTATGCGTACATCATAAAGAATATCCTGTATAACAATCTCTAAGAAAAAATGACGAACTAAGCCAACGTTCCAAAAGGATCCCAAGGCTCAAGCTCTATAAGCTGCTGATTTAAAAGCTCTTTTGTATCCTTACTCAGATATTTTTTATTGATAACCACCTGATATACGTAGTCATCAAACCACTCATCGGATGCCACATAATACCCATCTTTTCCTGCATCCTTGCCCCAACTGTTTTCTATACGCCATCTGTCCGGTTTTCCGTCTTCATTTATATTTACTCCGAGTATAACCATAGCGTGATTCATGGCACTATCACCATAGATAAGGCTCTCGCTCTTATCCATACCGAACTTTACGTCATAAAGTTGTTCGAGATTGGCAGCTTTCTTATCAAAAACTCCTTCCTTACGAAGCGAATATTTACTACAATCAGAGCCAAACCAGACCGGATGTCCGTCCTTTAACTGAGCTATAACTGCTTTTTTAATTTCTTTCATTTTGAGATTAAGGTATGTAATAGGCTTACCCTCTGCTACATTCCCAAGGAATTTAACCGTATATAGCTTTCCAAATGGCTTATCGTCTGTCGGTGCATTTATAATACTTACATAGTTAGAAAGTTTCATACCTACATACTTTTTATAAAAATCCTGCGGTGTAATTCCAAAATCCTGATATACCTCATCATCCTTACTTCTAAGTGTAAAATCTATCTTCTTTGGAGGCTCACCCAAAGATATACAGAGCATACGGTAAAATTCAGAAATCATCTTTGTCTTTTCCTTTTCAAGTTCAGACTTCTTCTTACCCTCCGTAGCTAAGGTCCTTAATTTATATGCGTCCTCACGAAGCTTGGTTGTAAGATACTGATCAAACCACCTTGAGCTTGTCGAGCTTGCGGCATCATCATAGCTTTCCTTAGGAACAACTCCATACTTTTCTACAAGATTGGCGAACATATCCCACTGCCCGCCGTCACCTAACGGTGCAGCATTTATAAATGAATATAGTCTTCCGTCTACAGGCTCATCCAAAGTCTTTAAAATGCTTTCAAGATAGAAATTAGCCTTTTCCAATTTATCATAGAAAAAAAGATAATTCTGTGACAATTCAAAATTATCCAGATTATACTTATGTATTATCTCAAAGCGCATGGTATTTAACGCGGAAAAAAGCCAGCATCGTCCGCTTGCCTTTTGATTAGTAATCTTTCCCTGCTTTAAATCAATGGAAAAACTCATAGGAAGCTCACCTATCCTGCCATAATCCGCTGCTGCTTCAAGCACACCGCTTTTTACTGCCGCATTTGCCGCTATGAGATTTGCACGATCCTTATTGAAATCCTTTGAAAAGCTTTCCAGATTTTCTGTTGAAATACCCTTATATCCTGCTACTGTCAATTTCTTGTCTTTAGTATCCTTAGCCATTTTTGTCTGCTCCTTTTAAGTGTTATTATTTATGTAATTATAATTATCTTTTCAGCATCTGATTTTTTAACATCTATATTATCAATATCTGCATTTAAGTTTTCACTGCCCTGAAAAGAGGTTACCAATCATATTTGCTGCTCCCGGTGACATAACAACACCGGTAAAGGACATAGAACTATTCTGTCCGTTATTAATCTCTCTTTTTAGATGTGCAACAGGTTCTATGGATGATGCAGTTGCACCTATATCCTCAATTATAAGATTAACGGATATCTGCTCCGCTGCCAGCTGATTTATGATGTTTTGCGCAAGCTCGTCCTTCTTTTCAGCAAGTTCCTCCACAGGAACATTTCCGCTCAATTTTGTAATCTCAAAATTAAGATAATAAAGTACTCTCTGCCTGATGTACTCCTTTTGTTCATCCTCCACATCCTCTACAAAAATTGTTCCTTTTGCAGCAACCTCAACGGTAGCGTTGCTGTAATCAACCGCGCAGTAAAAAATCGGACTCGAAGTTTCAAAGCTTATTTCTCCCACAATGTACCTCCTTATAAAATAATTATTTCTTAGTATAAGTACCTGATATTATCCCGACTGCAATCACATTATTGTAATCTGTATACTGTGATATATTCAAGTCAGACAATATACTGTCTATATCGTTGTGCCCTCCGTCAAAATAACAATCAATATTCATACAGTCATACTTCATTGCAAAGACATAAATTGTATAGGTATGTGTACCTGATGGCGGATACGGTCCTATATACTCGCCATATACGTCACCCAAATTATACCCACAAGGAATTCTTCCTTTTACCTTAAATCCATTGAATTCCAACATATACATATTATAATATACTGAACTTTTTATTACAACGATTTTGTCATTTAAACACCCCTAATCCATACATCTATATAATATTTTTCATATTGCACAAAATCGGAATATACTTTATAATTCCCTATGTTACAAAGCGTTAAAGAGGAGAAAAAAATGACCGAAGCATACTCTGATTTTGCTGCAGTATACGATACTCTTATGGACAACATTCCATATGATGAATGGTTTTCATATCTGCATGAACTACTAATCGAATATGGTATAAATTGCGGTATAATCGCTGAGCTTGGCTGCGGCACCGGCAATATAACCGAGCGACTTTCAAGGTCAGGCTACGATATGATTGGAATAGACAATTCCGCTTCCATGCTGGATATGGCAAATGAAAAAAAATCGGAAAATAATTCCTCATCTTTGTACCTGTGTCAGGATATGCGCGAATTTGAATTATACGGTACGGTGGCTGCCTGCATAAGCATATGCGACAGCATAAATTATATAACCGAGGAAGATGACCTTCTTACTGTATTCAAGCTTGTGAATAATTACCTTGACCCCAAGGGAATATTTATATTTGACTTCAATACCAGACACTATTACAAGGATGTGGTTGCTGATGCAACCATCGCCGAGGATAGGGATGATATAAGCTTTATATGGGATAATTATTACGATGATGAAAATGATATAAATGAGCTTAGCCTCAGTATCTTTATCAAAGAAAAAGCAAACAATAATCTATACAGAAAATATGAGGAGCTTCATCTGCAAAAAGGATATACCTTATCCAAAATAAAAGAATTAATAAATGCTTCAGGCTTAGAATTCATAACGGCATACGATGCATTTACAAAAAATCCGGCGGATGAAAATTGCGAAAGAATATATATTATCGCAAGAGAAAAAGGAAAATAAAAATCAGGAGTAAACACTATGGAAGATTATATTATAAGAGGAATGGCAGCAGATAATCAGGTAAGATTCTTTGCCTGCCTTGCAACCGAAACAGTTGAAAAAGCAAGAATCACGCACAACACAAGTCCGGTTGTTACCAATGCGCTCGGACGACTACTTATGGGCGGTGTCATGATGGGTGCGATGTGTAAAAATGACGACGATAAGATAACCATAAGAATACAATGTCAGGGACCTATAAAGGGACTTCTTGTGACAGCCAACACCAAAGGCGAGGTAAAGGGATATGTCAGTGAGCCTGACATAATGCTTCCCGCAAAGGATGTTGCAAAGGCCATTGACCTCGGTGTAATGAGCGTTATAAAGGATATCGGTCTTAAAGAACCGTACATCGGACAGACTCACCTTATATCCGGTGAGATAGCCGAGGATTTGACATATTACTTTGTAACCAGTGAGCAGATTCCATCCTCAGTTGCACTCGGTGTAACCTTAAACGATGATACCTCCGTGAAAACCGCCGGCGGCTTCATAATACAGCTTATGCCATTTGCGGAGGAAAGCACCATATCCATGCTCGAAGAACGCCTCAAGGACTTCTCCTTTACAAAGCTCCTTGAAGAAGGACTTACCATAGAAGAAATAATCGGCAAAATATTTGATGACTATGATATCGAAGTCACCGACACCATTCCATGCGCTTACGTATGTGACTGTAGCAAAGAACGTGTCGAAGCCGCAGTCATAAGTCTCGGAAAAAAAGAGCTCGCCTCAATGATTGAAGATGACCAGCCAATCGAAGTGGTATGTGACTTCTGCCACACCAAATATATATTCTCTACAGATGAACTCCTGAATTTCATTAAAAGATAAAAAAATAGAGAGGATACACTTAAGATCCTCTCTACATATTTAATACCTTTCTTTCAAAAGGATGATATTATACTAACGGAATAAACTCCACTCACCACATACTGTAAGCAAGCACCATAAGGTATAGTATAAAGTCATCGTATAGATACTATCAATTATTCGAATTATTGTCAATACCCTTTTTCTGATTTCTTAAAATTTCCAAATCTGATTTTAATCTTAGTATCTGTTCTTCTAAATCTTTAATTTTATTATTATCCTGTTCTATTATTTTATTTAAACGTTTTCTCTCTTTCTTCAAATTAGCATACGCATTTTTCAAAGTTTTATTTGAAGCCTCTAATTTATCCATTTTTAAATATGACGGAAGAACTCTCATTCCCCAAAAAGAGCGTTGATCTTTCTCAGATATTTTCTGTCCCCCATTATATGATAATCTATGAATCAGCTTCATAAAATCAGTAATCTGATTATCTACATTACAATTTTCCAACTTCAATATATTATATGCAACAAAATCGGCAATTTGCAATCCTGCTATATTTTCATTATGTTTTTGTTTTTTTTGATTCACTTTCATCCAAATATAAAACATATTCTTCCTTCATCCTGTATGTCCACCCTATAATTAGATTATATTATCTATAAATATAATAGCATTATACATCATATTCATACTATAGTCATCAACTATTTTATTGGAAGAATAAAAACTTAAAGTAATTACGACATGCGAAGCATGTCGTTTTATGTCAGGGTATTATCTTTATATAAGGACAGTCAAAAAAATGAATACCTTGAATAATCAAAAAAGTACTTATCAACAGCGTTAAGCGTCAGCGTGCTGTGATAAGTACTTTTTTTATTCAAGGTCATTTCAAAGCCCCAAATCTGTCCTTATATAATGATAATATCAGTGACATAAAACACTCTTTAATTTGCAGCCTTAATCTTAGTCCAGAGTTCGGCGAAATATGCTTTGGTCTCTGAATCCTGATATCTGAATACTTCATCGTTGGCGCGTGTCATATCAGGTATATATGCATCTATGTCTGCGTAATCATCTTTTGCTGCCTTTTCACGGGCTTCTATAACAGGGGAGGTATAACCTACCTCGGCTGTATTGGCATAAGCATTGTCAGGATCAAGCATAAAATTGATAAACTCATGAGCAAGCTCGGTATCCTCACAATCCTTTGTAATAATCATAGCATCATTCCATATATTGGTTCCCTCTTCCGGTGCATAGAAGGCAAGATTTTCATTTTCGGACATTATATAAGTTGCATCACCTGAATAAACTATAGCTATTGCCTTATTTCCTGAAATCATATTGTCGATAACATCACCTCCCGCATAAACAGGATCCATGGTATCTCTTTGAGCAGCAAGCCACTCATAGGCTTCATCTATCTCATTTTTATCGGTTGTATTCATGGAATATCCAAGTGCCTTAAGTGCTATCATGAAGGAATCTCTTTCCGAATCATACATATAAAGCTTACCCTTATACTTTTCGTTACGAAGAAGCTCCCAGCCATCCTTTAAGTCTGCCTCATCAACAACCGTGGTATCATAAAGGATACCTACATTTCCGTAGAAATAAGGAACCGAATATTCATTATCCGGATCACAGGCAAGACCGAGTACATCAGAGTCAAGTCCGTCGGCATTTGGTATAAGAGACCAATCGATTTTCTGAAGCTTATCCTCCTTTATAAGTCTCTCTATCATATAATCGGACGGTATTATAACATCGTACTTCTCTCCGCTCTGAACCTTCGTGTACATAGATTCATTGGAATCAAAGGTTTCATAAACCACCTTACAGTTATATTCCTTTTCGAAGTCATGTATAAGCTCCGTGTCAATATACTCTCCGGCATTATAGACCTTTAAGGTCTTACTGCTCTTACTTCCGCAGCCTGTTAAAAGACTCATACTTAAAGCCATCACCATAACTGCTTGGGTGATTTTTCTCATGATAGACATTTTTTTCAACTTATTATCTCCTCCTCATCTGTTACAGAAATATTATTATCATTATTTTTCTTTCTTCCCGCTATGGCAGGAATAACATTTACAAGAATAAGCGTAATAGCTATGACAAGAATAACTATAGTCGACAATGCATTTATGGTCGGGTTGGTTCTCTTGGTCATATTATAAACAACTATTGAAATATTGGAAACTCCGTTGCCCGTAACAAAGTACGATATAACAAAGTCATCAAAGGACATGGTAAATGCCAGAAGCACTCCGGCAAATATTCCCTCCTTAAGCATGGGAAGTATAACCTTTGTAAGCGCCTGAAACGGTGTGGCACCAAGGTCCATAGCGGCATTCGCAAGGTTTGGATCCATGGTTCTTACCTTAGGATACACACTGGTAATCACATACGGCGTACAAAAGGCTATGTGTGCAAGGAGCATGGTAAGATAACCCTTCTCAAGATGAAATGCCGAAAACAGTATCATAAGTCCTATGGCTGTAACGATATCCGGATTCATGATTGGGATATTGTTAACATTTACAATAAGCTCCTTAAGAACCTTTTTGTTCTTCGATAATCCGATAGAAGTAAGCGTTCCCAAAACCGTCGAAATAATCGTAGCAAGTATAGCTATGGAAACCGAAACCCAAACCGCATTCATTATGTCGCTGCTTTCAAAAAGGTTTTGATACCACCTTAGCGAAAAGCTTTGGAACTTGGTAAGGGACTTGGATGAATTAAAGGAATAAAACATCGTAACCACTATCGGCAGATATAAAAATATAAAACAAAGCGCGATGTATAGGATAGCGCCTATTTTTTTCTTCTTCATGTGCTCACTCATCCTCTATCTCGTCTTTATCAATCTTCTTCATAAAGGTAATGGACATAAGTATTATAAATGCAAGTATAACTGATATTGCACTTCCGAAATTCCAATCACCTATGGA
>CALGGL010000137.1 GCA_937915975.1 uncultured Lachnospiraceae bacterium
CTTTCACCCGGTGAATATATTATTATATTTAATTAATTCAACTTATTTTTTTATTAAACACCATATTACTTTTTACTTTTATAGGTTTATATATCTGTCAAGTTAATTAAAAAAACTCATTGACATTTATAGAAAAAGAATATAGAATAGTCATTGTTGAAAAAAAGTATATGTTCAGGTGAAACTTTTTCGCAGATTAAAACAATCCAAGAAAAAAACTCCTACCTAAATCTCAGCACCTGCTGAAGCTTAGATAAGAGTTATTTTTATTTTCCTATTAATTTTACTCTTCCAATTCGCCAAGAAGCTTATACAAAAGCTTATATAACGTCTCTGCCTCCTCCGGTTCAAGACGTACACATGAGCCTATCTGTGGCGGAATATTTATCGCCTTTTTCTTAAGAGCCTCCCCTTCCTTTGTAATGGTTACGTTTAATACTCTTTCGTCTCCGGAATCTCTTTCCCTTGTGACATATCCCATATGCTCGAGCTTTTTTAAAACCGGTGTAAGAGTTCCCGAGTCAAGATACAAAAAGCTGCCCAAGTCCTTGACATTTATCTTCTTTTGCTCCCACATAACCATCATCGTTATGTATTGGGTATAGGTTAACCCAAGATCATCCAAAAAAGGTTTGTATCTCTTTACTATACCCTTGCCGCATGCATATAACGGAAAGCACAATTGATTTTTAAGCTTTAAAGCCTCATATTTATCTGCCATCCTTATCCCCTCACTTTTTTCGTTGCTTTTTATTTACTGCTGTTAATTACCTCAATTAATTTATCCTTTGGTGCAAAGCCTATCTGAGAATTTACAACCTCACCCTTCTTTAATACAAGAATTGCAGGAATGTTAGTGATATTATACTCTCTTGCAATCTCCATATTTTTGTCAACATCTATATTGAAGAAATTGACATCAGCAAGCTCCTCGGAAACCTCTTCAAGAACAGGTGCAACCATCTTACAAGGACCGCACCAAACAGCCGAAAAATCAACTACAGCTATGTCGCTGTTTTTTACCTCATCAAATTCACTCTGATTAATTACTTTTACCATAATTTAAACCCTCCTAAGTTTTTTATAATTTACTTTGTAGTTTTGACTATACAAGTTTTCATTAAATTATTTTGTATATGTTCTAATTACTTTGTTTACGCTTCTTCTCATCAAGATATGCAACTGCCGAAAGAGCTGCTACATTTCCTTCGCCTGCCGCCTTTATATACTGATACGGTGTTCCTGTTATATCACCGCACGCGAAGCATCCCGGTATACTTGTCTCAAGCTTTCGGTTTACCTTGACATGATTATCCTCTGTTTCAAGCCCCGGTACAAGCTGACTCGGTGCAACACTTTCCCTTAGTATAAATACACCGTCAACCTTTAATTCTCCGTCAGCGGTCACAAGAGTGTCAGCGGTCATCTCACCCTTTATCTCAAGCGGCTTATCCGTACGGATTTCCAAATTATCTTTATCAAGATTGACAGCTTCCTTGTAAAGCGGAAAGTAATAAACCCTCTCACAAACCTCACTTAAAAACAATACCTCTGCCTCTTCCTTAGGGCTGTAGCCAATTACCGCAGCGGTTTTACCTCGATATAATGGTGCATCACAGGTTGCACAGTAGCTTACTCCTCTTCCGAGATACTTTTCCTCTCCCGGATATGGTTTACCAAGCACTACTCCTGTTGCAAGTATAACGCTTTCCGCCTCATACATAACCTCCGCACCCTGAAGAGCAAAATACTCTCCCATGGCGTATACGGAGCTTATTTTATCCTCGGTAATCTCTATCTCCATATCAATAAGATGCTTCTTAAATGCATCGGAAAGCTTATCACCCGCCGCATCAGGTATACCGAGATAATTCTTAATCGTATGTGCCTTCTCAACCTTAAGACTAAGCGCTTTATTTCCGATCAGCAAAATATTTTTATTTCGAATCTTTGCTGTTATGGCGGCCTCAAGTCCACCCGGACCTGTACCGATAATCGCTATATCATATCTATCCATATATATCCCTGCCTTTATTATCTTACAAGTATTTTTTGATATCGTCAACAAGCTTTTCCGGAGTTTTTGTTGAACCGAATCTGTCAACGACATTTCCCTCACGGTCTATAAGGAATTTTTCAAAATTCCACTTGATATTCTTCATAAGCCTGTGCTTTTCCTCCTTAAGGAACTTGTAAAGAGGATGTGCATTATCACCGTTTACGTCAATCTTTTCAAACATTGTAAATGTTACACCGTAATTAAGTGAACAAAACTCATTTATCTCCTTATTGTCTCCCGGATCCTGACTTGCAAACTGATTACAAGGGAAGCCGAGTATCTCAAGTCCCTGATCCTTATACTGCTCGTATATTTCCTCAAGTCCTTTAAACTGTGGTGTAAAGCCGCACTTGCTTGCTGTATTAACAACAAGAACAACCTTACCCTTATATTCTTCCATGGAAACCTCTTCACCATTCATCTTTACTGCCTTAAAATCATAAAATCCCATAATTCTTTCCTCACTTTCTTATATTATATCTATTATCATTATATATCTGTCAATATTTTTTATATGTTATAAAAGTTCCTCAATCGCATACTCGATATCACCTATCGGAGCAGTCGGCTCAAACCTCTTAACAACATTTCCATCTCTGTCCACCAAAAACTTTGTGAAGTTCCACTTGACAGATGGTTTGTTTTTATAATCCGGATCTTCATTTTTAAGCATATTATCAAGCATTTCCGAAGCAGGATTGTCTGCATCAAAGCCCTTAAAGCCCTGTGCCTCGGTAAGTATCTTAAAGAGCGGAATTGCATTTTCGCCGTTTACATCCACCTTGGAGTATCTGGAAAATGTAAGACCGAATCTTGCATCACAAAATGTTGCTATCTCCTCATCCGTTCCCGGTGCCTGATGTCCGAATTGGTCACACGGGAATTCCAAAACAGCAAGACCTCTGTCGGCATATCTCTCATATAAATCCTGTATCTCATCATACTGAGGTGTAAATCCACACTGTGTAGCGGAATTAAAAATCATCATAACCTTTCCTTCAAACTCGGTTAAATCAACCTCATCTCCGTATAAATTAACTACCTTCTGTTCATAAATACTCATATCTCTTACCTCCTGATTAATATTTTTTGATTGAAACAATCTAATTTATTCGATAAATGTAAATATATTAGTTTTACAAAACAGTTAAATTAAAATAGATTGTGCTCAATCTTTTATTTGAATTGATTGTACACAATCTAATTGTATTTGTCAATAACTATTTTCAATAATTTATAAATTATAAATATTTCCTGAAAAAATCACATTCATCATCATTGCATCTTTGACCGGCATCAAGCCTGACATTACAATGAAATACGTGTCCAAGAGGTTCGGTCTTGCTTCCGTAAAAATGATATTCAAACGGAACACCCTCTTCTTCCAATTCAGATATAAGCTTTCCGGCTTCTTTTTTTAGGAAATCTCCATAGCAGGTCATTATGTATGACGGAGGAAATCCGTCGGTTATATATTTAAGAACATTTACAAGATCTATCTCTTTTTCATCCCCGCCGTTTCTCAAAAAATCATCTAATATAGGTTTTGCATCAGGATTAGCTTCGTCCACTTCATCCATACTGTATTTTCCGCAGTTAAGTGCTATGGCTCTGAAGCTTATTTTATCCTGCGGTTCTTTGATCAGACCATATTCCATCAACTTTTTGGCATAATCTTTGTTAGTCAAAAAGTTTGAATATACGCCAAGTATATGAGCACCTGCCGAATCACCGACAGCAAATACATTTTCGGTATCAAGACCGTATGTATCAGCATTCTCATATATCCACCTTAACACATTATCTGTATCCTCTACCGACGCCGGAAACTTATACTCAGGTGCAAGCCTGTATGTAAAATTAACGACGGCAAAGCCCCTCTCGGCAAGGCTCATACAGTAATACTTATAAACCTCCTTATCACCGTATACCCAGCTTCCTCCGTGTACACTCACTATAACCGGAAGCTTAACCCCTTCCTTATCCTTCGGGCGGTATACATCAAGAAGATTCCAGTTTCCGTAATCACCATAGGATAAATCATCATATCTTACTATACCGGCAGGGGTTGTTAATCCTTCATCTCTTTTTTTATCTGATTCTGAAAAACTCTGACGTGTTAACTCACTGAATTTTGACATATTATTTTCCTTTCTTTTATAATTCAACTCTATATAATTTTCATTTTTATCTTTCTGTTTAAGGAAACATGAAATATATATGAAGTTGTATTAACCAATTTTTTAAAATTGAACGCACATCTTCGAATTATGTTCATATTTTACTCGTATAATCCAATTATACATTTAAATTAATTGGATTTACTTTTCCTTTCCTAAATTTTATTTGTTTATATTAAGAGTTCATATGCTCTTGTATAATACTTAAAGCACTGTGGATTTGTTTCTATAATTGTACGGCTTTGACTGGTTGAAGGAGACTCAGACCACGGCTTTTCGTCTATTACTGGTAATTAGTTAGTTAACGCCTGACGTTTTATGTTTCGAGAATACACAGTCGAATTCCCTGTGGTAAACAGCAGTGCTAAATACTTTTTAAGGAGGTTTAACACCATGTACTATGTCGGAATTGATATTTCCAAGTACAAACACGACTGTTTCATTCTTGATCAGTCAGGCGAAATAATTGCTGAAGACTTTATTTTCGCCAACAATCTTGAAGGTTTTAATTCACTTAAAACTCTTCTTTCTTCCCTTGCTAACCCTAATGAAATAAAGATAGGGTTTGAAGCAACCGGTCACTACACTTCTAATCTGAAGAGATTCCTTGAGAACGCCCACTACAGCTTCATGGAATCAAATCCTGCACTCATCAGCAAGTTCATTCATGCTCAAACTCTAAGACGTACCAAAAGTGATCCAATAGATTCGCGTTCTATTGCTCGTTGGCTCATGACAGTTGAATACAAACCCTATCCAACTGGATTTTATCATATTTACTCTCTAAAGTCTTTAACCAGATTAAGAGATTCTGTCATTCGCCAGAGAAGTCTATATATGGTTAAACTAACAAATATCTTGGATCATATTTTCCCGGAATTCAAGCCATTCTTTAATGAGCGTTTTTCTGCAACAGCTTTATTTATTCTTGAGAAATATCACACCCCCGAAGCAATAGCTTGTATTCCCGATTCGGATTATGAAGTTATTCATTGCGTTTCACGTGGTAAGTTTTCTTTTACTAAACTTATTTCTTTACGCGAGCTTGCAACAAATACTGTAGGTGAATCGAATGACATTTTCGAAGTTGAATTAGCCAGCATTCTTGCTCTTTATAGAACTACCGAAGCAGAGGTTATTCACCTTGAAAATGAAATCATCCCTCTTATCCGTGAGCTTAATCCTAAAATTCTTACCATACCCGGAATAGGTGACATCACTGCAGCAAGCATAATCGCAGAATACGGTAATATATCACGTTTTAAATCGCCTGCCCAGATGCTATCTTTCGCTGGTTTGGAACCTGGTTACTACCAATCCGGCATAATGGAATTCCATGGAAAAATGGTTAAGCACGGCTCATCACAACTAAGATGTGTCCTTATGAACTGTACTGTTCCATTAATAAGATTTAATCCTGTATTTGCTACTTATTACCACAAGAAGCGCAAAGAGGGAAAATCACACCGTGTAGCGTTATCTCACGTTGCAAAGAAGCTTATTAGACTTATTTACACTTTAGAATCTAACGGCATTGATTTTGATGCATCAAAACTTCGTTAGCTGAGTAGTGGCAGCTACTATATTAAATTTTTAAAATCCTCTATATAATTATCTTAATCTTCAACAAAAAATTTCTTCTAACGTTGAGAATTTAAAGATCGTTTATGAAATTCATCACGCTGAAAAGGAAATTTTGCCGGAAAATTTGACAGCGTGGTTTAATAAAAAACTTTTTGAAAGTCAACAAGCTGATATAATTCGTGGGACAACTTCGATCGGTCCTCATCACGACGATATAAAATTTCTGATTAATGATCGTGATATTCGATCTTTCGGCTCTCAAGGTCAACAGCGAACGGCAATTTTATCGCTAAAATTATCGGAACTTGAATTTTTGCACGAAGAAACCGGCGATTATCCTATCTTACTGCTTGAC
>CALGGL010000138.1 GCA_937915975.1 uncultured Lachnospiraceae bacterium
CGGCCTCACCAAGGAGATGGGCATCGAGAAAATCCCGATTATACATCTTGACCATATGAGTGATGAGGAGCGCAGGGCATACGCACTCGCACATAATAAGACGGCAGAGCTGTCATCCTGGGATCCGGATATTCTGGGGAAAGAAATTCAGGGCATTATCCATATTGATATGACGAAGTTCGGTTTTGAGAAGGGCGACACTGAACTGGGTGGAGATCTGGACGATGGCAAATATACCATGAAAACGATGATACCGCAGTACGAAATCACCGGCGAGTGCCCGACCATTGCGGAGATGTTGGACGCAGGAAAAGCCAGGGAGCTGATCGAGGAGATTGAGGCGTCCGGGGTGACGGATGAGGAAAAAGAGTTCCTGAAGTATGCGGCATTCCGACATAACGTTTTCAATTACCGGAATATTGCGGAGTATTACGCCCATGCGGATGAGGAGATGCAGGCTCTGATGGAAAAGAGCGCACTCGTGATCATCGACGTGAATGATGCTATTGCGAATGGGTATGCTACCCTGAATGCGGATATTCTGGATATGATGGAGGGCAGCGAGGAGGTATGATCTATTTGTTTATAGGCCCTTCATGCTCAGGGAAATCAACGATTGTCGTAAATACATTCATTAAGGGGCATAATGCGAAAGAAATCAAAGATATTCTGACGATATGTGAAACAGAAAGCGCATTCCTGATTGGGAAATGGTTCGACCAGAGAAGGGTGAAAGGCCTGGACAGGATTTCAAGACAACAGATCCCGTTGATCGTAGAGCAGGTGAAACGATTACTACCGAAAGGAAAAGACATCGTTTTGGAGGGCGACAAGATAGTTTCCGAGAAGATATTCTCAGAACTGTTGGGGACCGGAGAAACGTGCAGACTTTTTTGGATAAGATGTTCGGAACGTGCGACAATTGAGAGGAACAGAAGAAACGGTTCGACGCAAAAGGAAAGTAGTATAAAAGCTGTGGCAACGAAAGCGAAGAACATGTTCTGGAAATTCGCAGATCGGATGAGGGGGGGGTATATCGACACGGAGGATTTTACCGAGTGGAATACCTTCAATCTCAAAAATGCGAAGGTCGTATATCCTTACGAGCATGAGAATGGGGGCGTGAAAATGAGAAATGATTTCGCAGTTTTTATATGTACTCATGGAAGACCAAATAAACAATTAACATTAGAAGCATTAAAGAAATGTGGATATACAGGTAAAGTCTATCTTGTGTTAGATGATACAGATGAAACAATACAGCAGTATATAGACAATTTTGGTGCCGATATGTTATTAGTGTTTGATAAAAATCATTATATAAATACCGTTTATACCTCTATGGCAAAACCTTATTATAAATGTATTTTATATGCTAAGTGTGCCGTAGAAGATATTGCAAAAGCTATGAAATTAAATGCTTTTGTTATAGCGGATGATGATTTAACAGGATTTTCAATAAGATATCCTGTAGAAAATTCATTAAAGCGAATAAGTAAGTTTTCTATGGATGACGCACTTTCTATTAGTGTGGATTTTTTATTAGATGCAGATGCTACTATAATGGGAATAGGTCACGGTGGAACATATTTCAATGGCGTTAAAGTGTTTGAACCGAATAGTGTTTCAAAACTTATAAACACAGGTGTACCATATAATTTTATATTTAGAAATACTAAGCATAATGTTGATTGGATGTCAGCATATGGTGAGGACGATGTTACGAATAACTATAATAGTTCTATTGGTAATAAAGTTATGTTAATGCCATATATGCAATTAACAATTGTTCCGAGCGGTAGTTGTGCAGAGGGCGGTATGTACGATGTTTATGCTAATGTAGATGCGTTTAAACTTATGTTTTTTATTTTTATGCATTTTCCTACGTCTGTTGAGGTTGTATTAAAACGGGATAGAAAAACAGGAGTTGTATTTTGGTCTACAAAAAGATACCGAGAAAATACATGTCCTAAAATAGTTTCTGAATCATATAGAAAGGAGTAACTATGGCAAAACAATTATTTTTCGCACCAGTTAAAAAACTAATGGATGGTGATAATAAATATAGTAGAACTATAAAAATTCCTCAATATGAACCGTCTAATGTTAAGCCTGCTTTATACGAACTTTGTGATACAAGCAAATATAAAGATTTACTGAGAAATATAAATACAGCAGATATTCCAGACGATATAAAAGAATTTTTGCGGTTTGGAGCAACTCGTCATATTGTATTTAACTACTCTAAGATTGCTGATTATTATGCTCATGCACCAAAAGAAATACAGAGGTTAATGGAAGAATCAGCACTTGTCATAATTGATATGAATGATGCTATAGCTAATGGTTATGTTAAACTGTCAAAACGTATGAAAGAATTAATAGAGGAGCAAAAGATAAATGACAAAAAATAAGCCATATAAGTTTGCGTGTCTTATCTTATGTCATGGAAGACCATATAATACACCAACTTATGATACATTAAGAAAGTTTGGTTATACTGGAGAAATTTATATTATATGTGATGATGAGGATAAAACTTTAGATGATTATAAGCAAATATATGGTGAGGAATGGGTGAAGGTATTTAGCAAATCAGATTATGTTGATTTAATAGATACTATGGACATAACTAAAGATAAGAAATGTGCTGTATACGCCAGAAATGCTTGTTTTGATATTGCTGAGAGTATAGGTTTAGATTATTTCTGTGAATTAGACGATGATTATACTACTATACCATATAGGTGGATAGAAGGTGTTACATTGTTTCGTAGCAGAGGAGCAAATCTTGATGAGGTATTCAAAGCACATATCGAGTTTTTACAGACAAATGATAATATCTATTCAGTAGCATTTGCACAACCAGGAGACTTCATAGGGGGTGATACCAGTGCATTAAATACACAGAAATATATAAGAAAAGCTATGAATAGTTGGATATGTGATGTGCATAGACGATTTATATTTCATGGCACAATGAATGATGATGTTAATACTTATTGTTGGTATGGTCAACGGGGTAAATTGTTTTTCACATTTAATTTTATAATGATAGACCAGCCCGAAACACAAACAGTAAAGGGTGGAATGACAGATATGTATTTAGGTAATGGAACATATATGAAGTCATTTTATACCGTAATGAAGTGTCCATCATTTGTAAAGATAAAAATCATGGGAGACCATTTTCACAGAATACATCATGGAATAGTTTATAATAATGGTATGCCAAAAATAATTAGTGATAAGTATAGAAAGGAGTAACTTTATGGGTCAATTGCAACCGGGAGAAACTTATGTAACAAGAGTGCCTACACAAGTTCATACAAGAAAACTTGATAGGTCAGTAGCACACACTATGATGCAACAAAGAGGAAAGAAAAGAGTAAATAAGCACGACAGATATTCATACAAAAATCCGTATGGAGCAACAATAACAGTCGATAGCGGAAGTTATTTTTCAGAACATTGGAGAGAGTTTAGTAACTATGTACCAACTATAGATTTAAGGAGGAATAAAAAATGAAAGCGATGTTATCACAGCCAATGAATGGAAAGTCAGAGCAAGAAATCATTGATACCAGAAATCGGGCGATTAAGGTACTTGAAGAAGCGGGATATGAAGTAGTAAATACCTTATTTACGGATGAATGGTATTCTTCAGAAGCCATGAAAGACAGAGGTGTTGTTCAGATTCCACTTTGTTTTCTTGCTAAGTCACTTGAAAATATGAGTCTTTGTCATACGGTGTATTTCTGCAAAGGTTGGGAGCAGACAAGAGGATGTAAAATTGAACATGATGCCGCTGTAGCTTATGGATTGAATATTATCTATGAAGCGTAAGGAGGAATAAAAAATGAAGTTGACAATGAATGCGGAAAAGTTAAAAGACATGGTATCAAGGTCAGTAAAAGGTGTAGGTAATAATAAACTTATTCCTATTACAACTCTTATGGCAATTGAAGTAAAAGATAATAAACTTACGTTGATTACCACAGATGCAACGAACTATCTTTATATCATTGAAGATAAAGTTATAGCAGATGATTTTTATGTAGTAGTGGATGCAAATACTTTTTCTAAGCTTATTTCTAAAATGACATGTGAAAATATTACATTGGAAGTGAGAACAGATGTGTATATGCTTCAAGTGAAAGGAAATGGTAATTACAAGATTGAACTTCCTCTTGATGAAGATGGTCAACCAATCAAATATCCTGACCCTTATTCTAATCTGACAGAAGTACAAGACGCAGGAACAATAAACAGGTCAACAATTCAAGTGATTCTTGAAACAATTAAACCTTCCCTTGCAACAACATTAGAGAATCCTTGCTATACAGGGTATTACATGGGTGATTGTGTGGTTGCCACAGATTCTTATAAGATTGCAAGTATGAATGTTAAGCTATTAGAAGAAGCCAAACTCATCAGTCCCGAACTTCTTGATTTATTAGCTGTAATGAATACTGAAAAAATCAAAGTAGATATTATAGATAATGATGTTGTGTATAGTACACCTGATTGCATTATTTGTGGTAAGTTTATGGAAGGTATTGAAGAGTTTGCGATTGATGCTATTGTAGAATTATTAAATTCAGAGTTTGATAGTTTTTGTTCTGTGCCGAAAAATACATTATTACAGTTGCTTGATAGATTAGCATTGTTTGTTGGACCGTATGATAAAAATGCTGTGTTCTTAACATTTACGCCGAACGGTTTACAAGTATCTTCTAAAGCGGCAAATGGTGTAGAAATAATTGATTATGTAGCAAGTGATAATTTCACTGATTTTACATGTGCAATTGATATTCAGATGTTTGTACAGGAGATTAAAGCGATTCAGAGTGATGTTATAGAAATCTATTACGGTGATGAAAATGCAATCAAAATGAAAGATGGTAACATTACTATTATAGTAGCATTATTAGAGGACGATGATATGGAGTAATTTATAGGTATAAATTTTTTAACGATAAACAGTTGAAATATACTGTTTATCGTTACTTTTTTCTTGACAATTGATTTAATATGTAGTATAATATTAGTATCAAAATAAGAAAGAAAGGTGAACAAAATGAAAACTATAAACACGATTATCACAGTATCAGCAATTATAGGAATTATGATTATAGTTGGTGCGATAGGACAGTGCGATTATTTATTACAAATAGGAGAAGAGTTGTCTTTATCCGCATTTGCAAAAACAACTTTAGTTGGATGTGTATTTGCACTGCCAGCATTTATTAGAGAGGTTATTCATGAGTAGAAAGTCATTAAAAAATGTAATGAGATTAATAGACACTGCCAAAGAAACATTACCTGTTGAGCAGAGTTTTATAAATGATTTAAAAAGGAGTATTGAATTAGAAGCAGACAAATATCAGAGACTTCCGAGTAAAACATATAAACCGAGTGGAATGAATTGTATCAGAGCATCTTATTATCAGATAATGGGAATACAACCTGATGAAGGAACTTCAAATTATACGATGGTAGGTATCTGTAATAGTGGAACTGATATTCATGTTAGAGTTCAAACAGCTATAGAGCAGATGAAATCAAACGATATGGACTGTGAATACATAGATGTTGGTAAGTTTGTTAAAACAAGAGGATTAACAGATAAACTCGATATCGTTTCACAAAATGGTATGGAAACAAAATTATATCATAAAACATTGAATATGTCTTTTATGTGTGATGGTATAATTAAATATAAAGACCATTATTATATTCTTGAAATTAAAACCGAAAGCAGTTATAAATTCATGAATAGAAAAGATGTTGACCCATCACATTATAATCAAGGCACAGCTTATTCATTAGCATTTGGAATAAATGAAGTTATATTTGTCTATGTGAACAGAGATATTTTTGACATGAAGGCATTTATGTTTAATGTATCTGATGAAATGAAAGAGAATTTAGTTGGATATATTGAAGAATGTGATGGTTATGTAAAGAGAATGATAGCACCGCCAAAACCCGATAATGTAACTAAAAAAGCATGTAGTTATTGCAGTTATAAAGCACAGTGTAGAAAGGATAGATAAGATGGGAAGGATTAAAGAATTAAAAATAGGAAAATTATTAAGAGTTACTAAAGGAATTCCTGAGACAGATAAATGTAAGTGGTTATGCACAGGAGATATTGTAAGAATAATCGGTATTTATCCTTATATTATTATGGTAGAAAGAGTGAAGCCGTTTCAGAATATTTTTTCTCCAGGTGCTACGAGTAAACATATGAGACAGTGTTATCCAAAAACTTCTTTGCATTTAAATTTAGAAGAAATAGATGATTTAGGAAAGGTGGAAGAAAAAGAAATATATGACAGTGAATTATGGGAAAAAATTCGAAAATATAATACGTGAAGCATTTGAAAAAGTGCCTAACGTGTCTGTAGATAGGTTACATGACCAAACTACTAAATTCAAGGGTACGAGTGCCAATATTTGTGACTTCATCGTTTATAAAGAGCCTTATGAATATTATATAGAATGTAAATCTGTTCATGGAAATACACTACCGTTCAGTAATATTACAGATACACAGTGGAATGGATTACTTGAAAAATCAAAGATAGAAGGTGTATTTGCAGGAGTTATCTGTTGGTGGATTGACCATGACATTACAAAGTTTATACCTATACAATGCTTAGAGTGGAATAAGCAGAATGGTTATAAGAGTTTGCGGTATGACCATGACGGAACTGCGTTTACAGTTTTGAAAGGAAAAAAGAAAAGAGTTTTCTTTGATTATGACATGGAGGAATTTTTAAATGAGTTGTCGAAAGACAGAATATAAAGACTTAGATAAATGGCGTAAGGCAAGGAAACGTCAAAAAAGACGATATAGAGAAAGAACAAATTCTAATTTATATAATAGACGTATATGGACTATAAAAGAAATGAACTTAATTTTAGAGCATAGTATGACTGATAGAGAATTGTCCGAATTATTAAAACGGTCTGTTGGAGCAATTCAAGTACAGCGTAGCAGAATTAAAAATGAGAGGATAAAAGAAAATGCAGTATCTGTGCCCTAAATGTGGAGGTTTTATGCAGATTATTTCTACGGCATCTATACCCGCAATCACTACATATACTTGTTTTAATTGCGGATACAAATCAAAGCCGGATAAACCTACAACCATGTATATGACGTTACCAAAAGAATTATGGTCAGATGAGGAAGATGAAGATGAAATTTAATATATCAGATGAAGAATTGGAAGAAATAAAAGATATACAAGAAAAGGTAGAAGAACATAGCAGGATAATAGATGATATAGTTTATGACATTATAAGTCCTTATTGTAAAGATTTGGATAAGTATGTTGATTTTATCAAAGAGTGTTTAAAAGATGGTGAAAATCCACCGACAACGGATGAGTTAGATGATTTTTGTCTCAATCTTTCTACTTATATTTATTTTGCGGGCGGTATGTGTGAGCAGTTAGGTATTAGAGATGATATATCAAAAGCTATATATAAAGAAATGTATCATACAGCAAGGGCAAGTCAAGAGAAAGGAACTGTAGCTGATAAAGATAGTTTGGCTGAATTAGCAAGTCAAGAACAGTTTATTGTTTCATCTTCATACACAAGAGCATATAAAATGATGAAATCTAAAGTTGAAAATGCACAAGAATTATTAGCAAGTGTTAAAAAGGTGCTTTCAAGAAGGATTCAAGAAGCAGAATTGACGAGAATGGGAGGTAGTGGAAAATAATGTTTATCGAATTGAATGAATTATATTATTGTAGAGGTGGATACCTTTCAAGACCAATAATGTTTAATATTAATGAGATTGCAATAGTACGGGAATCTGAAAATACATATGTCGATGGTTGCTCGGTTGCATTAAAAAATGGTAAATATTATTCTGTGAAAGAGAAGTACGATGAGGTTATTTCAAAAATTGTAGATGCCAGTGTGGAGGGTAAAAAATGAATAGTTACGAACAAGCTGAATATTTTGGCATAAAAAATAGATTGATTAAATTAAGTGAAGAGTGTAGTGAATTAGCGCAAGCGGCAACAAAGTATCATGAAGTTATAGAATTTGGTAATAGAGAACAAAGCGGATATATAGAACATATAATAGAAGAAATGGCAGATGTGTATTTGCTGTGTTCAGAAGTTCGTCATTTATTAGATATTGAAATGGATGACATTGTTCCTATCATTCAGCACAAACTTGAAAGAACTAATGGAATAATTAAAGATTGGATGAAGATAGAAGATTGTTACAGTATAACGGAAATTGAGAAGTTTATAAAAGAATTAAAAGTCGGGAGTACAGATGAAGCATGTGCCGCTTTAGATTTATTATTAAATAATATAAGGAGAGATTCTAATGAGCGATAATGTAAATCATCCAGAACATTATGCAGAAGGTTGTTCTTTAGAGTGCATAGACGTTATGGAATTAGTTTTCGGAAAAGAAAAACTCGCCGATTATTGTGTTATTAATGCGTTTAAATATATGTGGCGATGGAAAAATAAAAATGGTAAAGAAGATTTAGACAAGGCTAAATGGTATTTAGATAAATCTGTTAAGTTAGTGCCCGGTTCTTGTATAGAGGTAAGATATAAATTATCAGAGTTATGGAATACAATTATGGAGAATAGAGATGATTAAGGTAGAAAATATAGATGTATGGGGATTTGAACATGCTATCAGAGGGATGAGAAATCCACTCAATTCGTGGGATAAGAGTGATAGTATTCAATATGATGACCCTAATTATTATTTTGAAATCGGCGAGAATGATTTAGACCTAATGAGAAGATTATATAAAGCAGGAACAGAACATAGAAAATATTTAAGGCAGATATTTGTGTCTATGGATATTACTGCACCGCTTTATTGGTGGAAGGAAATGGATCAGTACCGTATCAATGTAACAACAAACTCCTGTAGTACTATGCATAAGATTGCCGCTAAAGAATTTACATTAGATGATTTCAGCCATGAGCATTTACTGTTTGATGGTAAAAGAACATTATTAAATATTATAGGTGATTTAAATCGTTGGCGAAGGATTTACTTGAACGGTGATATTTTTGCTCCACATAATAGTAATGTAGTTGAAAAGGTTGAACCAAAAGATAAAAGAATATGGTGGCAGTTAATACAGTTACTTCCATCATCTTATAATCAGAAAAGAACAATAACAATGAATTATGAAAATGTAGTAACCATAATTAAACAGAGACGTAACCACAAACTTGATGAGTGGAGAACGCTTGTAAATGTGTTCTATTGGAATTTACCATATATAGAGGAGATAGTTGACGATGGGAACGAAGCTTGACGAAATAATGAAAAACGCAAATAAACGGGCAAAAGAAGAAATTATCACTCAAGGATTAGGTGAGTTTTCTTATAAACGTATTCCCTTTACTTCTCCGAGAATGAATTATTGTACATTTGGTGGAATACCAATAGGTAAGATAACAGAGTTTTATGGAGAAGAACATGGCGGTAAAACGACAACTGCTCTTGATATAGTAGCGAATTATCAGAACTCAGATGATAATAGAGATGTATTATATATAGATGCAGAAAATACACTTGATATAGAATGGGCGAAAAAAATCGGTGTCGATGTAGATAAGATGTATATAGTACAGCCTAAATCTCAGTCAGCAGAAGAGATATTTCAAATTATATGTGATAGTGTTGATACAGGAGAAGTTGGTTTATGGGTGCTTGATAGTATAGGTGCATTAATGTCAGCACAGGAACTTGAAAAGACTATGGAAGATAAAACGTACGGCGGTATAGCAAAGCCTCTTACTTTATTCGGCAAAAAAGTAGAAATGCTTATGCAGAGACATAAATGTACTGGTATAGGCATAAATCAAATCAGAGAAGATTTGAACAGCACATGGGGCGGTATATCTACTCCTGGCGGTAAAGCATGGAAGCACTTTTGTTCAGTGCGTATGCAGTTCGGTCGTGGTAAGTTTATAGATGAAAATGGAAAAGAGTTGACACGTTCAGCAGAGAATCCTGTAGGTAATATTGTAATGATGAGTATGACAAAGAATAAAACATGCCCACCGACACGGCGTACAGGTTTCTACACCATTAATTACGAATACGGAATAGACTATTTAAGAGATTTAATAGAAGTAGCTATTAAATATGATATAGTCAGAAAGTCCGGAGCATGGTTTGATGTAATTAATATTGAAACTGGAGAAATAATAGAAGGTAAAATTCACGGTCAGGCTAATGTATATGAGTTATTAAAGACAAATGCAGATATATTAGCACAGGTGGAAACGCTTGTAGACAATGTAATGCAGAAAAATTAAAAAACTTCTTGACAAATATTTTAACGTGTAGTATAATGTTATTGTAAGCAAAAGAATTACAAAACTATAGAAAGGGTGAAAAATTATGAAGCAATATTGGCCTAACGCAGTAGCTTTAGATTATCAGAATAAACCATCACGTTTATTTACATATGATAGTTGTGAATCTGTAAAAGATTGTGGAGAAGTGTTTAAGTGTTGGCAAGATAAGTATGATTATTCTTTATTATCAACATGGATAGAGGTTGTTGAAGGTGAAAAACGTGATTGTATTAATCATAGGTGTTATGTTAATGCGATAGGGCAGGTGAAAAAGATATGATAGAACTATTAAAAGACTGGAAAGGTGAACTCGATATAAACGATAAACATTATACAAGCGTACAAGACGCCACAAGCGATTTTAAGAGCGTTTCTGATACTATACATATAAAACTCTATACAGCATCTAAAAAAGCGACACAGAGCGTCACAGACGTTTTAAACAGCAAAGAATACAGAATAACAGTTAAGAGATATATGATTGAAAAATCTACACCGGGATTTGACTTTATGTCTAAGTGGAATAACAACAATCCGATGCCTTTGCGAACGATGACAGGTTCAGTTGAAAAAGAAACCCGTGGCATGGTATATATGAATCTTCATGGACAAGCTGAACCTGTCATTCGGTGTATGCGATGTGGTAGATTACTTACAAATCCAGTTTCTCAACATTATGGTATTGGTCCTGAATGTATGAGTAAGTTAGGTTTTGTTTGTGATATAAATGATGTGGACACTATAAAAACAAAACTTGTTGATGTTACGTGGAGTGGGTGGATAATAAAAAGTGCGATAACAGAAAAAGAAGAAATATTGTAAAGGAGATATTATGAAAAAACTATTGATTCTCATAGCATTATTAACTATACTATTATTAAATGCAAATGTAACGAACGCAAGTGCTGAAACAATAAATATGGGAGAATTTAAACTAACAGCGTATTGCCCATGTTGTAGATGCAGTAAAGGTTATGGCAGAAGTACGACAAGTGGAAAGAGAGCAAAGTCAAGTCATACAATAGCAGTTGATACCGATGTTATAAATTTAGGTTCAAGAGTAAAGATTGGTAATACAATTTATACGGCAGAAGATACAGGTTCAGGAGTAAGCGGAGACCATATTGATATATTCTTTGATACTCATGAAGAGGTTGAAGATTTCGGAGTAAAGTATAAAAATGTAAAAGTAGTTAGAAAAGATAAAAAGAAAAAGCATAAACATAAGAAGCATAAAAAACATTGACCTCCTTTTTGTTTATATAGATTACTGTGGTGACGGAATAGGTAGACGTATGGAAAGACAGAGTACAGGAAAGGCTGTTATGTAAGGTGCAAATCCTTACCCACAGTATTTTGCCCCATAGCCAAATGGTGAAGGCACACGGCTTTGACCCGTGTATATACTGGTTCGAATCCAGTTGGGGCAGTTATGAAAAATACATATGATTTATTTAATGGAAAAGATTTAGAAATAGCAGAACTTATTCAACAAAGAAGGTTACAATTATTAGTTCATTCCCGTATTTATTATAACTTAGATAGTAATATTGTATCTGATAAAAAATGGGATGAATGGGCAAGAGAATTAAAGACATTGCAAGAACATTATCCAGACATTGCCAAAAAAGTAATGTGGTACGATGCATTTAAAGATTGGGACGCAAGTACAGGAGCATTTTTACCATTAGACCATGAATGGGTAGTGAGAAAAGCTAATCAATTCGTTTCGAAAAAAGTTATTCCCGTAAAGAGTAAAGTTAAGAAAAAATCAGCGAAAAAACGATTATTTTAGTTGACTTTTATGTTAATGTGTAGTATAATGTTATTATGAACACAAGATATTATAGTAAAAAACAAGAAACAAAGGTAGCAAAGAGGTTGAAAGGAAAACGTACTGCAAATAGCGGTGCAACGGCATTTCAGAAAGGAGATATTTTAACACCAAGATGGTTGATTGAATGTAAAACTAAAGTGAAAGATAGCAAATCCTTTACCATTCAAGAAGAATGGTTATTGAAGAATGAAGAGGAGGCATTCGCAATGGGTAAGCATAATTCAGCACTTTGTTTTGATTTCGGACCATCTGCAAATAAGAGATATTATATTATCTCAGAAAGGTTATTTCAGTTGTTACAATTTTTTACAGACCGAGAGGAGGAATAGTGAATGAGAAGTGGAAGATATGAAATTTTAAAGTATCTAAAAGAAAATGAAGATATTGGAATAACAAGTAAAGAAGCATTTGAAAAATTCGGTATTACAAGACTTGCATCTGTAATTTATGCTTTACGAAAAAAGTATGATATTCAGACGGTTATGTTAAGCGGAAAGACAAGATTTGGAGAAACTTGTCAGTATGCAAAATATTTTTATCGCGGAGAAAAGTGATATGTACTGTGACGTCCAGTTTACATATATCCCAACTGTTAGGGATTAGAATATAACAGTTTGTTGTTGTCAATCAAACACAACAATGTGCGTTTCGTTTCGCAGAAAACGTAAAAATTCTGTATAGGTTACAAAAGCTATTGGTATACCTTGTGACCGGGCTTGTGGTGGAATGGGTAGACACGCAGTAAGAAAAGGAACCAATCTTATTGGCACAGATAACTTGAGCAATCTGTGTATGTACGGTTCAAATCCGTACCTTGCCTTTAATAAATTAAGAAAGGAGAATAACGTGGCAATAAAATCATTAGCAGTGAAATATAGACCAAAAGTTTGGCAAGATGTAACAGAACAAAACAGTACAAAGATTATCTTACAGCAACAATTAGAAAGTGGAGAAGTGAAAAATGCTTATCTGTTTTGTGGTCCTGCAGGATGCGGTAAAACAACTTGTGCAAGAATATTTGCAAGTGATATCAATAAAGGTTCAGGAAACCCTATTGAACTCGATGCCGCATCAAATAATGGTGTTGATGATGTAAGAGAGATTATTCAGCAAGCTAAAACAAAGTCATTAAATAGCGAATATAAAATTTTCATTATTGATGAGTGTCATGCCTTGAGTAATTCAGCTTGGCAAGCTATGTTAAAGATTATTGAAGAGCCACCTGCAAAAAGTATTTTTATCTTTTGTACGACCGATCCACAGAAGATTCCTAAAACAATTCTTAGTCGAGTGCAGAGATACGATTTTCAGAGAATTAGCCAGTTTGGTATTGTGCAGAGATTAAAGTGGATATGTGATAATGAAGATATTACAAGATTTTCTGATAATGGAAAATTACCGGAAAATAATTATGCTACAACGTCAGCCATTAAATACATAGCAAAAATCGCAGACGGCGGTATGCGTGATGCCATAACACTTATGGATAAGTGTTTAGCATATTCAAAAGATTTAACACTTGAAAACGTAGTAAAAGCATTAGGAACTACAGATTATGATACTATGTTTAAACTTACTGATTATCTGTTACAGATGAACGGCGAAGAAAGTACAAAACTTGCCGTACAACTTATTGAAGACATTTATAACAATGGTAAGGATTTGAAAACATTTGTTCGACAGTATGTTCAGTTTTTGCTTGATTTATCTAAATATGGAATTGGGTGTGATTGGAAATATTTACAGTTGCCAAGATTAAAAGAATATGAAGAATGGTTAAACGAGTGCGGTGGTGGAGATTTTGATGAAATAGAAAATTGGCTTTCAGTGTTTGTAAATCTTAATGCTGATATTAAATGGTCACAGTCAGTTAAATATGATATTGAAGCCGCTATAGTATTAAATTTAGAAAATAGGAGAGATAGATGATAGGACAAAAACAACTACAAAGTCGAATTGAAAAGCTTATAGAAAGTGGTACATTTCCTCGGTTCAGCATTTTTGTTGGGCCGAGAGGTAGTGGTAAGAAAACATTTGTAAAAGAAATTGTACGTTTTATGTATAGTTATGATTTAAAAGAGGGTGCGGATTATTCTGATATTACTGGTATAGTGCCACCTGATATAAAAGTTGATACCATTAGAAGAATTATTGATGAATCTTATAAAATAGTATCGCCCGCTATGTATTGTATTTTTGATGCAGATAATATGTCAAATGCCGCTAAAAATGCGCTATTGAAAGTAACAGAGGAACCACCCAACAATGCGTTCTTTGTTATGACATTAGAGGATGAAAACAATACTCTTGAAACAATCAGAAGTCGTGGAACAGTATTTCATATGGATAGATATACACCCAGTGAGATAGCAGAATATTATGGAGATAATTATTTCAATGAGGATGATGCTTGTTGGGGTTCAAGAGAAGCGATTATAAAAGAGTTATGCGAAACTCCTGGCGATGTGGATATATTATCGAAGGATGTGTTACTGTTTTATGATTATGTCCAATTAGTAGTAGATAATATAGCAGAGGTATCACTTGCAAATGCTTTTAAGATACCAAGTAAAGTAGCATTGAAAGATACAGATGATGGATACGACCTTCGATTATTCTGGAAAGCATTTATGAAAGTGTGTATGCAAGGAATATTTGTTAAGTATGAGGATAAATTTAAAGAAACAGATAATTCAATAAAACGTATAGCCGCAGTCAATATAACATCAAAGTATTTACAGAGGTTAAAGGTAAAAGGAATCAATCGTCAAATGTTGATGGATAATTGGGTATTGGAGATAAGAGATTTATGGATGTAAAAGTGAAAGATTGTAGAACTTGTAAATGGGGTTGGGAAGATGAGCGATTAGGAATTCCATTTTGTCATAATTATGGTTGTAAGGATTGGGACTTGTGGTGCCTTAAATCGTGCGAATTAAGAGAGGATAATGATAATGGATGTAGCAACATTAAAAGCAAAGATAAAATCTAAACAGTTACCATCTTATCTTATATTTTCCGGCGATGAATGGAAAGTTCAAGAAATATATATAAAGCAGATAGCAAAGGTAACTGGTAAAGAAATAAGAAGAATAGATTCAGTATCAGATATTTACGGCACATTGAGAAATAAATCAATTTTTCAAAATGCCTACATTTACATAGCCCGTGATGATAAAGAATTGATGCAGAGTGAAAAGCTACAGCAACAGATAGATGGTAGCTTATTGGGTAATAATCATTTTATTCTCTTATTAACAAATGTAGACAAAAGAACAAAGTTTTATAAGCGTTATAAAGCGTCTATCGTCAATTTTGAGCGACTTTCTGATTCTATGCTATATAAGTATATACAGAAAGAGATAAAGCTGTCCAAACGCAATACAGAGCGTTTAATTGATATCTGTGAAGCTGATTATGGTAGAATATTATTAGAGATAGACAAGATAAAGAGGTATAAGTGGGATGCAAAGGTGATTATGGATACTTATACACAAGATAAGTATGATATAGCATTTGAGGAATTATTAAAAGATGGTACAATACATGAACCGCCATATGATGCTATATTTGATTTAGTAGATGCTATATTAGATAGAAAGGTAAATACAGCTTTTAATCTTTTAGAGCAGTCCTACGCTGTAGGAGAAGCAACGATGGTAATGTTATCAGTATTATACAATAATGCAAAAGCAGTATTACAAGTACAATCGTATCAAGGAGATAATTTAAGTAAAGCCACAGGATTGAATGGTTTTAGTATAAAAAACGCTAAGAAACATTTGAATAAATACGACAATGAGGAACTCAGCTACATACTTCGATTGGTGCAAAAGATTGAGAGCGGTATTAAGACAGGTCGTATGGAAGATGAATTTGCAATGCAGTATTTATTGACACATATAATGTGAGGTGAGGTGTGTGAATAAAGAAGTATGGCATATTGAGAATATTATTATCACTTTTAAGAGCGAGGTGGGAGATGATTGAAAAAGAAGGATCATGAATTTTGTTTACGATGTGGACGTAAATTAAAAAATCCCGTAGCCCGTGAAAAGGGGTATGGGGCGGTGTGTGAAAAGAAATTAAGAATAGAAAAGAGCCATCAGCTATTTAATACGGAGAAAGGAGAATAGTATGAAAACTTTTATCATAACATATAATTGGGGCGTTGCTAAACTAACAGAAGAAGTTCCAGCAGAGAATCCAAGACGGGCGAAATATTTGTTTTTACAGAAAATGACAGGGAATTATACAAATGAGGAATTGAGTAAGGAAGATTTTTATATTATAAGTGTGGAATAGTAAAAGACAAAAAAAAAAGAGGACTTGCATCAAAGCAAGTCCTCAATGTTTTCTTTCAAGAATCGAATAGCTTGTATCCAAGAATCAAAGTTTGGAGTTTCTTCTACTAAAATTCCATCATATACAATCATAGCAGTTGTAACACGCCATGGTTCATGTTTAAGGATTTTGTATTGACCTGTACATCCTGTTCTGTGCGGTATGAAATAATCTCCTAATTCAAATTCGAGTTCTCCAAACATATTACGCATAATAAAACCTCCTTAGTTTATTTTCCAATCACATGGACAATTTGCAAAAATACAAGTAGCGGATTTTGATGGATTGTCTACCACTTTTTTAATTGAATATCGACAATTATTACATTTCCATTCTCTGTTCGTACAGTATTCGGAAATGCCTGTCAGTGCTTCTTTATTAATTAAAGGCTTATTTGCTTTATTAATTATAGGTTTATTTATATTCTTCATAATCCTCACAATACTCCGTTTCTGAATTTTCTAATGTGATTCCATGAACACTACACAAATCACATCCATATTCTGTATATATATGAACACAGTTTTCACAACAAGGTGGAAGGGTATATTCTTCAATATCAGTTGATTTACATCTTGGACAAGCTAACCATCTTTCATACGCAGGCGCTCCCCAAAATTCACCGACACATTCTCTGACGGTACGGGCTTCATCAATATCGAATATACGTCCACATTCACAGATGAACATTTTATCACTCCTTTCTAAAGTTGGTCGAAATCCCTATAACCGAAAGCGGCATACAGAATATCTAACATGGTCTTCTCAGAATAACCATTAATATTAGTTACAATCTGAAGAGTATCTTCGGATACACCAAGTTCTAATAATTTGTCCCACATTTCATCTTTTGTCATATTCATTTGAAATCTCCTTTCGTGTACTGTTCTCTTTTGATATAAACATTATACGACATGGAAAGTTACTACACAAGAGTAAGTTTTTGACATAAGCAGTAAATTTTTGTTGCCATACGACTACAAAGTTCGACAATAATTTACTGTTGCATGACAATTTATTGCATTGTGTTATGTTCGTCCTTCTATTATAATGAGTGCAACAAATCAAACAGCACAGCAAACAAGCGAAAGGAGAATCACCATGACAAAGAAACAGAAGGAAATGTACGAATCTTATAAGAGAGCCTTTAACAGAGGTCCTAAAACAGAATTAAGAGAAGTGTATGGGAATTATTCTCATGCAAAGCAGGAAGCTCTTGATTATTGCAAGAGCCTGCAGAGCAGATTAAATGGGTATGACGGAACAATCGTTGGTCATTCAGCCCACTTCTTCTCATATGCATTTAAGTATGCGGATTTTAATACTGGTAACATGTGCCTGTGTTACTGCACACATGCCAATGATTATAAGTTCGCAATTGACTGAGGAGGTGTAAGCATGAGGAAGATTAAGACCAGTCATGATATGAATGTGCCAGGTTGGGGATTTATCCCCGCTGGCACAGCTTTCAAAGTGGAGAAGTTTAATAAAAGATTCATATATTTCTTTAAGCTTTTTTTCAGCATTATTTCCATATGTATTATTTATAATATCAGCAATATCTTCATGTTTTGGATTTGCTAAGCCATAAACACAAGAAGAACTTTTTATAATATTTCTTGATTGTTTTTTTCCTTTCTTTATCTTTATTCTTATATTTCTTAATTTTTTTCTCATTTCTTTCTCTGGAATTTTTTCACCATTCATATCAGTATTCTTTTTTAATAAATATTTATTTATTTTAATAAAATCTTTTGGTTGTAAAACCATTTTAGAAGATTCATGATATTTCCAACTATTTATAACTGAAATTTATAAATATTTATTTTTTATTATTATTATAAACTTACCTTTTCCTGCTCCTTCTAAATCTTTTTTAGGTTTATATCCATATACATAATCAAGTGATGGTAATTTTATATAATTAGATTTTTTTGTTCCTACTGGACGAGTTGATTCTCTTAAATGAATTCTTAATGATTTTAACATTTTTTCTTTTTAGAAAAAAAATTATTTGAATAATTAATTAAGATTGATTAATTGATGTAAATGGGGATTGGGGATTGGGGATTGGGGATTGGGGATTGGGGAT
>CALGGL010000139.1 GCA_937915975.1 uncultured Lachnospiraceae bacterium
CGGAAGATGCGATCACAGCTATCAAGGAAACTGCTCTTTCATGCAGTTCAAACGGCTCCCTGAATTACCGTTATGGCCCGGCCTTGGTCTTTGCCTTGAACACCGGACTGCGCGAGGGAGAATTGATGGCTATTTCCAAAGCAGGGATCATTGAGATTGCAGATGGACGGAAGAGCATACGCATTTCTGAAACTGTAAGTACGGTAAAGAACCGTGACAAACGGGTTGCCACAAGCTATAAGCAGATCATTACTCCGCCTAAATATCCAAGGAGCAACAGAGTAATACCCTTGAACCAGGAAGCCATGACCTGTCTTGACATCATGCTGAATTCCTACGGTACCAACTGGATCAGAGGAGATTTGATCCTTGCTACAGATTCCGGAAATATTCCGACCAAGAGAAATATACAGGAAACGCTTGATCGTATCCTTCGGAAATGTGGTCTTCCCCATTATGGGACACATGCCCTGCGCCATACCTTCGCTACAAGGCTGTTAAGCAAAACCTCCAGCCATCAGGATATAAAGGCTGTTGCGGAGCTTTTAGGGGATGATTACAAGGTAGTGATAAAGACCTATCTGCATACTGACGCGGACGATAAGTTTGACCTTGTAAATATGCTGTAACGGTCGTGGTAGGCAGACCATTGTCTTCCACTTTAATGTCCACCTTATGAAACGATTTTTACCACTTTATTTTGATTTTTAACGATACGAAACGGTAGCATGAAAAAATGCCTGAAATAGCAAAAGCCCCGAAAACACAAGGTTTTCAGGGCTCTTAAAGAGAGGCGCAGACCGGATTTGAACCGGTGGATACTGGTGTTGCAGACCATTGCCTTACCACTTGGCTACTGCGCCATATTCAATTTAGAATGACTCCAACGGGAATCGAACCCGTGTTACCGCCGTGAAAGGGCGATGTCTTAACCGCTTGACCACGGAGCCAAACTGCTGAATTCACAACGCCTGTGTTCAGCGACTAAATAATAACATACACATTGAAATATTTCAATTATATGAGCTCCCCGAGTAGGGCTCGAACCTACAACAACTCGGTTAACAGCCGAGTGCTCTACCATTGAGCTATCGAGGAATAATTATTAAATTGCCAATCCTCCATCAAAACCAGGAACTCGCCGCAGCAACTCTACCACCTAGCTATCGAGGAATGGTACTTAAACTATCCTTTGGTGTTACCCAAACGGAGATGGAGGGATTTGAACCCTCGCGCCGCGCGAACGACCTACACCCTTAGCAGGGGCGCCTCTTCAGCCACTTGAGTACATCTCCAAATGCCTAAATCCTACCAAATATATGGTGCTATTAAGCTGTCGCGCTTTTATAAATCCAATCAATGAATTTAACACGCTTGAATATAATATCAGATAAACCGCTGTTTGTCAACTAAAACTTCTCGTTATCCCTGACATCCTTGACACTAAAACTTCTCGACTTCCTTGTCCCGCATCACCCGTTATATCAACGTAAAAACCATTCCGGTCAAATCAACAAAAATACTATCTCGAGGTCTTATATTCTTCAACCGCAGTCTCATATAAATTGTTGCCTTCTGAATCTATAACAACTATGACGGGCAGCTCTTCCACATACATTTTTCTTATGGCTTCCGTTCCGAGGTCGTCGTAGGCTATTACCTCTGACTGCTTGATGCACTTTGACAAAAGTGCACCGGCACCGCCGACTGCTGCCATATAGACTGCCTTATTTTCCACAATTGAAGCAATTACCGCCTCGCCTCTTTTGCCCTTGCCTATCATTCCGGAAAGTCCCTTGCTGAGTAAAAGCGGTGTGTATTTATCCATTCTGGTGCTGGTTGTCGGTCCGGCCGATCCTATCACCTGCCCCGGCTTTGCCGGAGTCGGACCGAGATAATATATAACATTATCCGTTATATCAAATGGAAGTATTCCCTCTTCGTATAATTTCAAACCATCATATTCCGCAGCAGCAGGATTTTTCTTAGCAGCCTCATTTATACTGTCATACATTCTCTTATGAGCAGCATCTCTTGCACTGTATATTGTTCCTGTAAGATAAATATATTCTCCCGCTTTAAGCTTTATGACTTCTTTTTTATCAAATGGTACGCTTATTATTTTCTTTTCTTCTGACATTTTTCCAACCTCGCAAGTCTTTAATATCCTCATAATATTCGCATTCGCCAAATGCTGTCTTATTAACCCACAGCTTCCTACTTCACCAGAATATATCCTTCCATATATAAATCTCCTATGGTGCTTCCGTCCTCGTAGTAGGAAAATCTTATGTTAGATATTATTATTTTTATATTGCTGTCATACATAAATTCCTGTGGCTTAGTCGTATTATAGTTATATCCTCTTTCCTTTTGGTTATAGCCGTAATCCTTGAGTGCACGTTCAATCACGTCGCTCAAATCATTTATTTCCAGATAATTCTTGTTATTATAGTCAAAATTATCAAGGCTAATCTGAAGATTCATATTTTTCATATCTTCCTTTTGATAATCGTTGACACTGAATTTATACATTTTGGAATAACCCTTTATATTTATGTCCGATGTAGAATATGAAGGGTTTATGTATACTCCGTACGCATTGTATTGATTATCTCCGGTCTTAATCTCATAATAATATGTGTGAAGGTTCTCTATGTCCTCATTGGTATACTTTTCATCTATATATTTTTCTCCGTAGCTGTTATACCTAAGTACATTATATGCACCCATCGCAGTCACGTAGTCCTGTCTGTTCAAAGCCTGTTCCATACGCTTTCTCTGTGATCTGTAACAGGTATATTCCACACTTGTAACCGGAACAAGAAATACAAATATATATAGTATTATCACAACAAATATAAACTTTTCATAGCCCCTGCCATAGCCTGCCTTTGAACTTTTCCTTAAGCCGGGAATATTGCTGCTTTCTTCTTCCTTATTCTTTTCTTTCCTAAAGCTCTCCAAAAACTTATCAATCGGTTCCCATGCAAGATATATAATTTGAGCAATTATAAATATTACTCCCATATATCTATCTTCGGTTAAACCGTAATCTCCTATACGGATACCAATGGAATATATCTCCAGAATAACCATCGGGATAAATGCGTATTTCAGATATTTTATTACCTTTTCATAGGTCGTAAGCGGTCTTCCGAAGGGTGAATCCTCATCCTCCACATCAAGATATGAATATGCCATAATATTTATCACAAAACCAAAGCAAAATACCATGGAACATATACCGAACACCTCATTTTTCGGAACACTTAAGGTAAATACCATCTTGACTATATACAGATATATAATAGCTATGGCTATAAGTAAAATCGGCATTAAAATGTATTTGGCAACCACCTTATAAAACTTGGAGCGATCCTCTTTTTTTGCCAATATGCATATAAGTGCATATGGAAAATATATTATTCCTGTGAATAAGAGCTCCATTTTCGTCACAATTTCAAAGACATCTATCCTTAATATAAGGCTGTTAAATATCCCGAGTATGACAACTATACCTAAATTTAAAACAATAAATATAAATCCCCATTTTACAAAGCTAAGTAAAACCGTTGTCACATATTTTTGAAAGGATAGGCCGCTGTTTTTTATTATTACATAAAAGCTTATTCCCAATATAATCAAGATATAAAGCACAAAATATTTTACATAGGTTTCCAAAGCATGTGTACTTATCCAATCATCTAAATTAAAGGCAAATATGGTCAAAACAAAGGAAACAAAAGCATTTATAACATACATTATTACCCTGTTGTTATTAAATAAGGTTTCAATAAAAAAGCTTCCGGCTGCGTATATAACGAAAAATGTCATTATCTGCTCTACGGTATCTCCGGAAGAGCTTCCTATATCCATATCTAAAATCACAACTATGCACGCACAAAAAACGGCTATGATTGTGGAAATATATTTAAAAAAAACTTCCTTTACATCTACCTTTTGTTCGTGAAAAAGCTCCTTTATCTTCCCCATACTTTAGTCTCCTAACAAAATCTTATGTTGGCACGGGAAAGCAAATTTTCCCATGCCTTCATCTTATTGCTTGAAAAACTTCATTTCCTCCATAAGCTTGTCAGCATGCTCCTTTAACTCTGTTGCTTCTCTTGCAAGTACTGTTACAGTATTGTTTATTTCTTCCATGGAAGCAGAGGTTTCCTCGGTGCTGGCAGCATTCTGCTCCGATATAGCTGATATATTGGTCATGGCATCTACAACCACAACTCTTGAATCATTACATGCCGTAGCATTGTTGTTAATGCTGTCTACGCCATTGACTGTAGTCTGAATCTCATTTATAAGACTCTGAATATTATTTACGGTTGTACTGATAATATCATATTGATATTTATTGGTCTGTGAAACGTCATCTGCAACACGAACAGTTTCTTCTGTCTGTGACAAAAGATTATCCATTTCTTCCTTTATTTCATTTGCAGAATTAGCGGATTCGGTTGCAAGCTTACCTATCTCCTCAGCGACGACAACAAATCCTCTTCCTGCCTCTCCTGCTCTCGCAGCCTCTATGGAAGCATTAAGTGCAAGAAGATTGGTCTGAGTAGCTATTGAATCTATGTCTGCTATTTTTGCGGAAATGTTATTAACCGCCTTACTTGTTTCGTTAATAACCTCCATTATTCTTTCAATTGCAGCTGCCATCTGATTTGTGGACTGTTCAAGTGCCTGAAGGTCTTTCTCAGAGCTTCTTGAATTATTATTCATAATCTGAGCGGTCTTGGCAAGTCCGTTTGCATCATCCGTAACTCCTTCGATATTTCCGGATATAATATGTATGCTTTCCGTTGCCTGCTGTATCTCATCCGCCTGCTGCGATGCTCCTGCTGAAATATCCTGAACTGCTGAGGATATACCATCCATAGTAGAAGTAATACTGTTTGCCCTGTTGGCAACATCCGTTGAATCCTTATCCAAAACACTTGCCGTATTTCGTATAGAATCAACGATGGATTTAAGCTTAATGATAACCGAATTGGTATTTGATACCATAGCTCCGAACTCATCCTTACGGTTCTGAAATTCATTTATCTCCTTAAATTCTCCATTTGCAAGAAGCATAAGCGACTCATCCATTGCCTTAATAGGACCATTTATTCCGTTTCCTATTATTATTGCGATAATTATTGCTATAATCGCAAGTACTATACCTATGATAAGCATCATGCTGGTTGCTTTATTTGATGCAGACATAATAACATTATATTCTGTTGAAACCACTATGGTCCAGCCCGAAATCGGTTCCTTTATAAATGATGTAACCCTCTTCTTACCGTCTATAGTTTCAATAAAGGTTCCTCTTTCCTTTCCGGCACTAATTTTTTCAAATATTTTCTCGCCGCTCATATCAATTGAATCCTCAGGACCAAGCTCCTGTGCTGAGGTAGCAACAACCATACCGTCATTATCAACTATGTATAAAATCTGTCCTTCGGTTGCTTCAGCAAGCAAAAGCTCGTGAAGATGTCCGATATTATAGTTACGTGTAAGTACACCTATAACGGTTGTTCCGTCTACATCAAATATAGGAACTGCCGGAACGATAATTCTCGCACCTGTTGTCTTACTGATTGAAACCGCTGAAAGATTAGGATAACCCTTTATGGCAATCTGAAAATATTCTCTATCAAATATATTGGTAAAATCACCCTTTGAACGTGCGAGGTTTTGTCCATCCTGACCGGTAATAACCGTTGAATTGCCGTCATCAAACTGTGTGTCTACAAACTGAAGCTGCGCTACTATTCTTTCAAATCTTTCCTCATTCTCGGAATCCTTTACAAAATCCACCGTAGAGGCTGCCATCGCAACCTGCTGCATAACCTTTAAATTTGCATTCATCGTACTGTTAAAATAATTTTCAACATACTCCGCCTGCTTAAGATTGAGCTTTTCCGCATCATCCTTAGCACTGGATGATGAACTTACAAAGCTTATGATTACCGCTATCGCAAGCGGTATAATACATATAGCCGCCATGCTCATTATAAGCCTTGTCTTTGTGTTACTTAAAAAACCTCTTTTTCTGTCCATAAATAATTCCCCCTGTTATTTAATTTAATGCACTTCATCATTTATGAAACTCATAACCGAGTCTCTCAATATTTTTAAAGTACTTTAATTTATAAAATTTTCGTCATATGGCGATTTACATGACAACACATATTTACCGCAACAGGAAGTCCTGCTATATGTGTCGCATAAGTTTCTATGTTAAGGGCAAGTGCGGTGGTCCTTCCTCCAAGACCTCCCGGACCTATACCCGTTTTATTTATTTCCTCAAGCAATTCCTCTTCAAGCTTTGCTATATGCGGAAGCGGTGAATGTGAATCCGCCTTTCTTGTAAGGGCCTTTTTTGCCATCTTGGCTGCAAGCTCGAAGTCTCCTCCTATGCCTACGCCAACCACAACCGGCGGGCAGGAGTTAGGACCTGCCTCCATAACCGCGGATATGACAGCCTGTTTAACACCCTCTATGCCATCAGCCGGCTTAAGCATATATACCTTGCTCATATTCTCGCTTCCAAAACCCTTTGGTGCAATTGTTATCTCCAGATTATCTCCCGGTACTATATCATAATGTATGATAGCCGGAGTGTTATCCTTGGTGTTAACACGTAAAAGCGGATCTCCCACAACGGATTTTCTAAGATAACCTTCCGTATATCCCTGCCTTACTCCTTCATTTATGGCATCCGTAAGACTTCCGCCTTCTATATGTACCTCCTGACCCACATTTACAAAAAAAACAGCCATACCGGTATCCTGACATATAGGAATTTTATCCTCCTTTGCAATCTCAAGATTATCCATAAGCTGTCCGAGAATCTTTTTTCCAAGCTTGCCGTCTTCCTTATCTGCAGCCTCCTTAAGTGCACATTCCATATCTTCCGCCAGATATAGATTGGCACTTATACACATTTCCTTAACAACAGCTGTAATTTCACAAACATTTATCTCTTTCATCCGAACATCCTCTTGCGTTATATTTAACTCATACAACCATTATATCATCTTTCATACTACTGTCAAAGAAAACTTCTGTTTATCGCAGTATGGTGTGAACGAGGATACTGTTAATATAACTTCTCGCGTAAATACTGTAACATATAAAAAGAATGGATAGGGCTTAT
>CALGGL010000140.1 GCA_937915975.1 uncultured Lachnospiraceae bacterium
CAGCTTATCCATCATAAGCTTGAAGCATGCTTCAAGCTTATGATGGATAAGCTGGTTGATTCAAACTTTATCAGCTCATACATTTACATTTATGATGAACCTGTTATGTTACTTCCGGACGGTTCCTGGAAGATTCCTAAAAATCTTTATCTTCAGGTATGTAACGATAAGGGCAAGACCACTTATCTTTCCGGTGACAGCAGGCTTATTTCTTCCGATGAGGTTTTCTTTAACCACTACACCTCCTACGACAGAAGAAGAACCATGGTTATATCACCTTTATTTACCAACAATATCCAATACGGTTTATTTGTAGGTGAAATTGATATTGCTCATTTTGATAACATATATCCTACTACACTTCAGTTATCAACCTCGCTTAACTTCATTTCACTTATGAAGCAGCAGCTTGCCATCCAGAAGAAGCTTGCTATCTCTGCTACCGAGCTTAATGCAAAGAACAGACTTTTAAATGAGCTTTCGATAACCGACCAGTTAACGGGAATTAATAACCGTCGAGGCTTCCTTGACAGTGTTCAATCCTACGTTAACTCCTCCTACAACGAGGGCAAGCATGCTATGATCGTTTTTGCGGATATGGATAACTTAAAGCAGGTAAATGATATATACGGTCACAAAAACGGTGACTTTGCAATAAAGAGTATAGCAAATATTCTTAAAAAGAGCTTTGATGATGATGACATCATAGGAAGAATCGGCGGTGATGAATTCGTAGCCTTCGCCTTCCTTGATGATTCGGAAAGACCTCAGGTAATAAGAAATACCATTGCATCCTTATCCAAAGAGCTTAACGATACCTGTGGCAAGCCGTATTATATCGACATAAGCCTTGGCGTTTACACCTTCACCTGCTCACCATCCATCAGTATTGAAGAAATCCTTCACAATGCGGATGAGGCACTTTACGAAAACAAGAAGAGCAAGCGTAAGAGCGTCATCAAAGAACAGCAGTAAACTACACTTTCTAGCAGAGTGACAGGTATAAAAGTTCCTGACAGCAGGAAATGTAATTTAGTTTATTATATGACAGAAACGAAAATTAGGTGGTTGTTACAACTAACCAGCAATTTGCTAAATCAGAGCACTCGTACTTTATTTGATTTTGCACAAACCCAATAAACTCGCTTCGCTCAAACATATTGGTTTTATACGTGCAAAATCAATTCAAGCACTCGCTGCTGATTTAACACAAATCGGGTCAAATTGTTGTAACAACCACCTAATTTTCGATTTTCTGCCATAATAAAGTTTTTGAAACATTCCCTGCTGTCAGGAGCTTTCATACCTGTAGCTTGAAACTGCGCTTGACAGCGCAGTTTCAAGCTTACTTACATTCATATGACCTTAAATGAATGTAAATATCATCAAATCATTAACATCAATTATAATATATTCAATCATTTAAGTAAATCTTTTTCCGGCTCAAAAGAGCACTGCAAGTGCTGTTTTGAGCTACAGGTATCAGGTTGGTCGATAAATACTGAAACAAGAAAGCAGGCTGTTATGTAATGTTGACATAGTTTTCGTTAAATCAGCAATGAGAATTCGCATATCTTCGCTCAGAAACCGAAGTGTTTGAGCGTAGCGAGTTTTCGGTTTCGTGCGAAGATAAAGAATTCGAATGTCCTGATTTAGAAAATTATGTTAGTTACATAACAGCCTGCTTTTTTGTTCAGTATATCGACCAACCTGATGCCTGTCCCCCTGCGAAAGGCAGGAATCTATTCTTTGGATACTATGATGCCGCCGGGTTTGTAGATGCTTTCGGCAGGCACTACGCCACGGACACAGGATACCGGATAGATATTTGAATGAGGTCCGATAACGGTTCCGGGATTAAGTACGGAATTGCAGCCTACCTCTACAAAATCACCGAGCATAGCACCGAACTTCTTTAAGCCGGTTTCAATCTCTTCGGAATCATTTTTAACAACTACAAGGGTTTTGTCACTCTTTACATTTGATGTGATTGAGCCTGCTCCCATATGGGATTTATAGCCGAGAACAGAATCACCCACATAGTTGTAATGTGGCACCTGTACGTTATCGAAAATGATTACATTTTTTAATTCAGTGGAGTTACCGACAACACAGTTTTCTCCGACAAGAGCATTACCTCTTATAAAGGCACATTGTCTTACCTCGGTACCTGCACCTATAATTACAGGACCTGCCATATAAACGGTATCAAACACGGTTGCCGTCTTGTGAATCCAAATGTCCTCTCCACGCTTTTCATATTCATCAGGACATTCATTATCAATAGCCTCACCAAGAGCAAGAATAATATCCTTAATCTTTGGTAAAACCTCCCATGGATATGTAAGCTTTTCAAGCCACTCCTTTGCCTTGGTATGTTCAAGACTGTACATTTCCTTAATAGTTATATCTGCCATACTCAAATCTCCTTTTTTATTTCTGTCAGTTTTTTATAAACAATCATTCTTTTACTGATTTACTTTTCTTTGTACTCTTGCTCTGTTTTTCATAAAAAGCCTTTGACTTATCAAAAATGTATGTAATCTTATACTGATTATCCAGTTTTTTGACAAGCTCGGTATTGTTAATAACAAAGCTGTTCATCTTTTCGATATATTCTGCCTTCGGAATAGTTCCTTCAGCCACACCGGTAAGACCCTTTTCCCAGCTTGCCGTCATCTCGGCACGAAGCAGACTGTTAATTGAATAATAAACCACATCATAGATTATCTCACCCAAAAATGTCGGCGTAACTATCTGAGTCTTTTTGTTAAGCTGAATGTATTTGTTTGTTACCAGCTTTGTAATTATGCTGTCTCTTGTTGCACTGGTACCTATACCCGAGCCCTTTATCTGACTTCTTAACTCCTCATCCTCAATCAGCTGTCCGGCATTTTCCATTGCAAGAATAAGAGTACCAGATGAATATCTCTTAGGTGCCGAAGTTTCACCTTCTTTTATAAACAGCTCCGAAGCTGTAAGAATATCGCCTTTTTTTAAGGTTTTTAACTTTTCAAGCATCTCATGTGAAAGCTTGTTTTCATCCTGTTCCCCGGATGCTTTATCTTCATTTTCGCCATCTGCTTTGCTAATATAGGCATCCTTTGAAGTTCCCTTATTATCCGTTCCCATCTGCGCAGCAACAAGCTTAGGATTGGCTATTATAAGATAACCGGGCTTATCAAGTCTTTTGAAATTTGCAAAGAAGCTTTCAAGCTTATCGTTGTTTTCTTTAGTAAGTACAAGTGCTATCTTTTCATATTCCGCTGCCGGATAAAATATGCTTAAAAACCTTCTTGCAACTATATCATATACCTTTTTTGCGGTATCCGATACGGAATTGAGAGCACCGAAGCCCTGTCCGGTCGGTATTATTGCATAGTGGTCGGTAATCTGCTTGTCATTTACATACTTTGATTTTGCTATACCCTTATATCCGCCCTGTGTGATTATATTGTCCGCAAAGGTTGCCAAAGCAGGATACTTCTTTAGACCGCTTATGTTTTTATATATTTCCTTAGAAACCGCTGTTGACAGTACTCTTGCATCGGTTCTCGGATAAGTTACAAGCTTCTTTTCATATAGCTCCTGAACTATATTTAAAGTATCCGTAGGACTTATTTTAAACAAACGGGAGCAATCATTTTGAAGCTCCGCCAGATTATACAGCATAGGAGGCTGCTTTTTTTCGTTCTTTTTTTCTATCTTTGCAACCTTTAATTCATACTCCTTTTGTCCGTTTGAAAGCTTATCAATAAGTACCTCGGCATCTTCTTTTTTCTTAAAGCCGTTTTCCTTATAAAGCAAAGGGGACTCAAAATATTCGGATTTTTCGGTTGTCTTCCACTCTGCCTCAAACCCATCCAGCTTTGCAAGAACTCTGTAAAAAGGAGTCGGCACAAATTCCCTTATCTCCCTTTCTCTTTTTACAATCATTCCGAGAACACAGGTCATAACACGTCCTACTGCAATGACACATTTATCTGCCTTAAGATAATTCTTTACTGTCTGACTGTATTTTAAGGTAAGCGCCCTTGAGAAATTAATTCCCATAAGATAATCCTCCTGGGCCCTTAAAAAGGCTGAGTCGCTTAGATTATCATACTCGGATAAATCCTTTGCTTCCTTGATACCTCTTAAGATTTCCTCCTCCGTCTGAGAGTCGATCCATACCCTTTTCTTAGGAGTATCGGGACTTACCTTTGCCATCATATCTACCAGTCTGTATATATACTCTCCCTCACGTCCCGAGTCGGTGCATACATATATACACCCCACATCATCACGGTTAAGAAGTCTTTTTACAACATTAAACTGACGACTTGCGGCACCTATTATCTCATACTTATATTCAGTTGGAACAAAAGGGATTGTAGCCATACTCCAACGCTTTAAGTTCTCATCATAGGCATCCGGATAGCTCATGGTTACAAGATGTCCCACACACCATGTAACTATTGAATCTGCAGTTTCTATAAAGCCATCCTTACCACCTGCATTGTCTGCACCCTTTACTCCGAGTGCCTTGGCAAATTCTCTTGCCACACTCGGCTTTTCCGCTATATAAAGATTTTTCAATTTGTTTTTCCTCGTTAGTTTTATTACTATATATTTTCTATCGTTATATGTATAGCGATTATATTAATACATTAAATTCGTCTTTATTAAGAAATAAATCTAATTATGTCATCCGATATCTCATCTGCAGTTTTTCCATCTGTTATTATTATCTCATCTGCTGCTTTTTCATAAAACTCTTCCCTTTCGGATAACAGTTTGGAAATCCTGCCAAGCTTATCGTCTGTCTTTAAAAGAGGTCTGCTTGTATCGTCCTTTATTCTCTCATAAACCGACGCAGGCGATGTCTTAAGATATAACGATAAGCCGATTCTTTTTATCAGCTTATAATTATCATTATGACACGGCATACCGCCTCCGGTGGAAAGTATTATTTT
>CALGGL010000141.1 GCA_937915975.1 uncultured Lachnospiraceae bacterium
CTGATCGTGACTGGAGTTCAGACGTGTGCTCTTCCGATCTTAATCCAAACATTGAATTTTCCTCTGTTACATCATATAAATCTAAAGGTGAAGCAGATAAATGATATGAAAAAATAAAAAATAAAATAAATACTACTATATTTCCTAATATACTACCCAATCTTGGTGAAAACTGCAAAAATACTTGTAATATAAATGCAAATAATAAAGACATTACTAAATATTGGAAAAATGCTGATATATATTTGGATATTTTATTATCTAAAAAATAAAATACAGTTGATATAATAGTTAAAGTTAATAAAGGTATAGCTAAGTCTGTTTTAATGCATACCATCATTAAAATTAAATCTAATACTAATCTGAATCTACTCCATTTTTTAATTTTGAAAATTCTTTGAAAAATTAAAAATGTGTCAATGAGTGTGACAGTAAAATAACCACATTGACACATTTGTCACACTTGAGAAGATAAAAAATATATGATAAAATGACAACATCAAAAACAAGGAGGCAGAAAATGGTTATAACAGACGATATCAGGTACGTTGGCGTAAATGATCATCAGATAGATTTGTTTGAAGGTCAGTATATAGTGCCAAACGGTATGGCTTATAATTCTTACGTTATACTTGATGAAAAGATTACGGTTATGGATACCGTGGATGTACATTTTACTGATGAGTGGCTCGGTAATATCAAGAATGTTCTCGGAGATAAGAAGCCGGATTATCTTGTTGTACAGCATGTTGAGCCCGATCATTCTGCAAGTATATCAGCTTTCGTAAATGAATATCCGGAAGCAGTAGTTGTGGCAAATGCCAAGGCATTTGAAATGATCAATAACTTTTACAGAATCGACTTTGGCGATAAGAAGCTGGTAGTAAAGGATGGCGAGGAGTTTTCAACAGGAGCACATACACTTAAATTTGTATTTGCTATTATGGTACACTGGCCGGAGGTTATGTTTACATATGACAGTAAGGATAAGGTGCTTTTCTCTGCCGATGCATTTGGTAAGTTCGGAGCCCTTGATGTGGACGAAGAGTGGGACTGCGAGGCAAGACGTTACTATATCGGTATAGTAGGAAAGTTCGGTATGCAGGTTCAAAATGTACTTAAAAAGGCAGCAGAGCTTGATATACAAACTATATGTCCTCTGCATGGACCGGTTCTTAAGGCACCGCTTGAGCATTATCTTGCGCAGTATAATACATGGTCATCCTATGGTGTTGAATCAGAGGGAGTTATGATTGCATATACCTCTGTTTACGGCAATACCAAGAAGGCAGTTGAGATTCTTGCAAAGGAACTCGAGGATCTTGGATGCCCTAAGGTTGCTGTAAATGACCTTGCGAGAGAAGATATGGCAGAGTGTGTTGAGGATGCATTCAGATATGGCAAGATTGTTCTTGCAACAACTACCTATAACGGAAGTATCTTCCCATTTATGAGAGAGTTTATCGAGCATCTCACAGAGAGAAACTTCCAGAAGAAGACCATCGGTCTTATCGAAAACGGTTCATGGGGACCTATGGCTGCCAAGATTATGAAGGACAAGCTTGCAAACAGCAAAGACATAACATGGACTGAAAACAATGTAAGAATATTATCATCGGTAAGTGATGAGAATATAGAACAAATAAAGGCACTTGCTAAGGAATTAGTGTAGTATATTTCAATGCTTTTGGGAGACGGCATTGACACGAAACGCATTATATATGATGCAAAAAATACTATATTAAGGAGTAGGAAAATGGCAAAGAATTTATTTGATTTAACAGACAGGGTAGCAATCGTTACAGGATGCTCAACAGGACTTGGTGTACAGATGGCAAAGGCACTTGCCAATCAGGGCTGTAACATAGTTGCAGTAGCCAGACGTCAGAATCTTCTCGAAGAAGTATGTGCTGAAATAGAAAAGGACTATGGTGTAAAGACTTTTGTATGCAAATGTGATATAACTGATACCGAAGCAGTTGAGGCAGCAGTAGATGCAGTACTTGAGAAGTTCGGTCGTATCGATATCCTTATCAACAACGCAGGTACAGGCGCAGTAGCTCCTGCAGAGGACATCACTGACGATCAGTTATTTAATGAGTTAAATATCGACCTTGGCGGTACATTTAAGTTTGCACGTGCATGTGCTAAGAAGGCAATGATACCTGCCAAGTTTGGGCGTGTTATAAACATAGCTTCCATGTATGGACTTGTAGGAAATAAGGTAGCACCTGCATCACCATACCATGCGGCAAAGGGTGGTGTTGTAAACCTTACAAGAGCACTTGCAGCAGAGTGGGGCAAGTACGGAATCACCGTAAATGCAATCTGCCCTGGATACTTCTATTCACCGCTTACCAAGGAAACTCTTGACAGTGATTTTTTCCAGGCAAATGCAAGAACCATGATTCCTATGGAAAGATATGGAAATGACGGAGAGCTTGATACTACAGCAGTATTTTTAGCATCACCTACAACTACCTACGTAACAGGTGTAGCTTTACCTGTTGACGGCGGATATACGGCCATGTAAAGGATGCTATAGGAAAATCAAGCAGTTGCGAAGCAACTATTTGAATTTTCCTGCATCCTTTAACGAGCAAGCCGTCTGCGTAAGCAGACAAGTGAGCGACGAAGTCGCGTGCTTGCGAGTTAAGATTTAACCAATAGCGAACAGCCTGCGTAAGCAGACAAGTGAGCGACGAAGTCGCGTGCTTGCGAGTTAAGATTTAA
>CALGGL010000142.1 GCA_937915975.1 uncultured Lachnospiraceae bacterium
CTGAGTTCAGCAGACCGTCGTAGTGGCGCATGAGCAGATGGCTCTCAATCTGCTGGAGGGTGTCGAGCACCACACCAACAAGGATGAGCAGTGATGTTCCACCAAAGAACTGAGCGAACTCCTGCTTCACGTCGAGCAGACCTGCGAAAGCAGGCATGATGGCGATGTTGAAGCAGTTTGGAGTATTGTTGAAATCCAAGAAGTGTGTATATCCGTTATAGGAATTGCCATTTGTATGGACATACACATATGCCGTATCTTGATGAAAATGAAGATGATGTCACTATACTTAATCCGGGCAGTATCTCGCTTCCAAGGCAGGATGACGGAAAGAAAACCTATGCAATTATTGATATCGATGATTTTGAAGGCGTAGCTTACGAATTTCATAATATTTAATTAATACGTTAATAGGCTTGGATATTATAGACTAATCCATAAGCAGGTACTTTGAAGACGCAGGTACTTAGCGAGAGAAGTCGAGCTTAGTACCTTTGCGTCTGAGAGTAGCGAGAGCGTGCCTGCGATGGATTATGTCTATAACATCCAAGCCTTAAAAGGAGAAAAATGAAAAAAGGCGAAGTATACGAGGGATATATAGAAGATTTTGATTTTCCGAATAAAGGAAGCTTATATATAGAGGATAGGAAAGTTACTGTTAAGGAGGCACTTCCGGGACAGAAGATTAGGTTTTCCATATCCAAGAAGAAGACCGGTATGGCAGAGGGACGCTTGCTTGAGGTACTGGAAAGGTCTGAGCTTGAGGATATAGAACCGTTGTGTTCTTATTTTGGTATATGCGGAGGATGTGCTTACCAGAATCTTTCTTATAAGAACCAGCTTAGGTTCAAGGAGGATATGGTAAAAAAGTTAATAGATAAGGCACTTCCCGGACATTCCTATGAGTGGGAGGGTATCATACCGTCTCCTGTTCAAAATGCATATCGCAATAAGATGGAGTTTACTTTTGGAGATGCATATAAGGACGGTCCTCTTGCACTTGGACTTCACAAGAAGGGAAGTTTTCACGATATAGTGAGCGTGTGTGAAAAATCCGGCTGTGTGATAATTAATTCGGATTGGCGAAAAATCGTGCAGTTTACCTTAACATTTTTCAGTGAAAGAAATGTACCTTATTATCATAGGATGAAGCACGAGGGAATTTTAAGAAACCTTGTGGTAAGACAGTCTGCCGCAACCGGAGAATTTCTTATAAATCTTGTTACATCTACCCAGTGGAAAGAATACGGCTTTGATGAAAAAGCCATGCTTAATGAATATGTAAATGGTCTGGTATCTCTTGAAAAAAACGGAGAACTCACCGAAGGCGGAAGTATAGCCGGAATTCTTTACACGGAAAATGATACTCTCGGAGATGTAGTTAAAAGCGACAGAACCACTTGCTTATACGGAAAGGATTATATAACCGAGGAAGTAATAGGACTGAAATTTAAGATATCACCGTTTTCATTTTTCCAGACCAACACAAAGGGCTGTGAGGTGCTTTACGAAAAGGCAAGAGAGTATATATATAATACTGAAAGTGAAATGAATAATCCTTCAGGAAAAGTCGTTTTTGATCTATACAGCGGAACAGGAACTATAGCGCAGATGATGGCACCTGCTTCAAAAAGGGTAATAGGAATTGAAATTGTTGAGGAAGCAGTAGAGGCCGCAAGGGAAAATGCAAGGCTTAACGGACTTACTAATTGTGAGTTTATAGCCGGAGATGTTCTTAAAGCAATTGATTTAGTTTCTGATAAACCGGATTTAATTATAGTCGATCCGCCTCGGGATGGCATTAATCCAAAAGCACTGGATAAGATTTTGGACTTTGGAGTGAAGCAGATAGTTTATATATCCTGTAAGCCTACATCCCTTGCAAGGGATTTAAAGATAATGAACGAAAAGGGTTATAAGCTTGTCAAGGCATGCTGTGTGGACCAGTTTCCTTTTACGAGGAATGTGGAGACGGTTGTCTTGTTGGGTAGGAAATTTACGGAAGATATCGAGTACGGATATGTGGATTATGAACCGAGCGATGATATCGTGATAAAAGGTTCTGCTACATACTCTGAAATCAAGCAGTGGATTATGGAAAACTACGGTATAAAGGTATCTTCTCTGTATGTTGCTCAGATTAAGGATAAGCTTGGGTTTGAGAAAAGAGATAACTATAATCTTGGTGCAGATGGACACCGAGTGCCTGTATGCCCTAAGGAGAAAGAGGAAGCTATCATAGAAGCATTCAAGCATTTTAAGATGCTTTAAAGAAGCGGTCGCCTGACGGCTCCCTTGACGGGTTTACAGGAAAAATGGTTATGGGTGGGCTGTCAAGTAAAATCACTTGACATATGAGCAGATTCGTGATAATTTATAGTCATCCATAAGAGTATAAAGAAAGTCGGAACTTCAGTTCTTCGGAGCGGGGTTCCGATTTTTTTACGGTCGGATAAGATTTGGATAAGTTTTGAGGGTTGGATAAGTTTTGAAAATAAATCTTATCCAAAAACTTATCCATACGATACTTTGTACGATTCTTTAGAAAGTGTTCTTCGTGAATTGTCGGTAAATATATCGAATTTCGATGAGAATATTTATAAGAAAGAGCTTGCGATAGCGAATGCGACAAGTAAACAAGTTACAGCTGAGGATGTTTTCAAGTATATGAAGGCTCTGGTGGAGTGCTTCGATTATCTTCCAGAGGAAGATGAGCAGAAGATAATGAACGGTATCCTTGATATAGAAAAAGCAAGAGCCACGGTTGATGCTCAAAATCTTGAGGTTATTAAAAAAGACTTTATGGCCTTTCAGGCAGAAGGAAAGATGGAAAATTTTGAGGATAAATCCAGAGGCTTTGTAGCACTCTATAAGGATGAAGATGGATTACATCTTACATGTGATGAAGAAGAATTAATAGGGATAGAGAAGAAAGAAGTAATATTACTTACACAGTCAGCAAGTGGTGATGAGCAGGATTTTGAGTGGTACAAGGACGAAAATAGTAAAGATAGATGGGAAATTGTACCAATAGACGAAAATAAAGACAGTGTTAATTCATATGACATACTTGATGAAAACGGAAATGTAATCGGAAATGAAAAATATAAAAATGGTAGGTATTACTGGATACAGGGCGATAATGGCGTTATGTATCAGAAAAGATGGCCTAACGAAGGAACTACAAAGCTTACAAACGATGATTATAACAATATCAGCGCAACGATAGATATTGATAATCTAAATGTTTCTTATGTTGATGCAAATGGTACAACTAAAACTGTCGATGTGAAGGAAAACTATGAGTTATGGTGGAAGTATCAGGATACTAACTATAAGGTTAAGCACCCGCTTACAAGTATAGAAGCATTTGAAGATTATCTTGCATTTAATGATCCTGCATTTGTTATCTGGTATGAGGATACGTCATGCGATTATAAGTGGTTCCATAACTTCAACGATGAGGAGACTAAGAAGGATTATGGTATCGATCCAAAGGCACCTGAAAATGAGCCTGAGGAAGAAATAACTGAAGAACCAGCTATACAAATCACACCTGAAACTCCGGATACTACGGAAACGCCTGATAAGCCATCTACACCTGATGAACCGTTTACACCTGATGTAATAGTTACACCTGGTAAACCGGAAGATGTTACACCTGCAGAACCTACTCATACAGATATGCATTTTTATATAGCAGTTTACAGCGACCATATGGAAGTTTACAATGACTCTCAGGACGAAGCTCTTTCAGAAGAATTCCTTGAGCACCTTGGTTATAATGCAAACTATGATGGCGAGTCGGTTGTAGGAGACTTCGCAGCATCTACAAAGTCATTTAAGACAAAGCTTGGAAAATCATCATATGTGCTTGAAGCAAAATTTAATGGCACAAAATATGAGTATACAGTATATCTCAGCGGAAGACTTGCAAATTATAAATATCTCTTTACTTCTTATGGAGAGGTTGTAGTGGTAGATTAATTAATAGCCCTCTTTTAATAAAATAAAATGTAAAAAATCTGTCACCGGAATATGGTGGCAGGTTTTTTGTTCTACAGTTGATAAACTTGACAACCTACCATTAATATTGTTGTATGTTTCAGTCGTGTATTAAGGAGGCTGACTATTATGAGAATAATTACGGTAGAAGAACATTTTATGGTAAAGGAAATAAATGATAGATTTAATAAAGTGATTAAGCCAAATGATGAATTTGACAAAAACCAGTTTGGATTCGTTTCAATGTTTGTAGAAAGAGGAAAGATTACCGAGTTAGATAAGCAGTGTTGCATTTGGTTTAAGATAAAGAAGGTACATTATATATGGCGCAAGTTGTATTTGAATCAATATATGCAAAGTAATTCCACTGTTGCGATAAAACAGCTGATAGAGTATAATAATACTGTATCAGTTGTTTTTACATATACAAGGAGAAATATATGTTTGGGGAACATTTTCAGCTTAACGAAAATACTATGACTATCGTTGAAGAGATAGGTCGACATATGCCGGGAGGCTTCTTTATATATAAGGCTTCCGAGCCGCAGGAACTGCTGTATGCCAATAATTCTGTCTTTAATATTTACGGATGTAAAGATCTGGATGAATTTAAAAAATTAACAGGTTATACATTTAAGGGTATGGTACATCCTGGTGATTATGATAAGATCAATCAGGATATAGATTATCAGATTAATAAGAGTGAAGAAGCTCTCGATTATGTTGAATATCGAATCATAAAAAAAGACGGGCAGGTAAGATGGGTAGATGATTATGGACATTTTACAAAGACAGAGTGCTATGGCGGTATTTTTTATGTTTTTATATCTGATATAACAGATAAGAGACAACAGATAGAGTCTGAGATGCAGCAGGCTCGACTTGAGGCAAAGAAGCAGGAAGAAGATAATAGAAAACTGATTGAAGAGATTGAGTCGGCAGCAAAGCTGGCTGACCTTATGGGTTCGGTTGCGTCGCTTCTTTCCAATATGCCGGCACTTAGCTTTTCAAAGGATGCAGAGACAGGAAAATATCTTGCCTGCAATCAATCTTTTGCAGAGTATGCACATAAGGATTCTCCTGAAGGAGTTATTGGACTTACAGATTTTGAAATATTTGATCCGGAAACAGCAAAGCATTTTGTAGAGGATGATAAAAAAGCGATTGAAATGGACGAGCCTTATATTTTCTTTGAGGATGTTCCGGATGCTGCGGGAGTACTTAGAAATCTTCAAACAACTAAGCTTAAGTTTCGTGACGGCTCCGGCAGGTTATGCACGCTGGGTATGTGTGTTGATGTTACGGAAATGACCAGAATTAAGTCTGCGGAAGCCAAACAGCAGGAGATGGAGGAGAGGCTTAGACTACAGGAAAAGCTTCTTGAAGAAGAGCGTGAGAAGGCTGAACAGGACAAGCTTATCACGGCGCTTGCTTCTGATTATTGGAGTGTTTATTATGTAGAGCTTGATACCAATGAGGGTGTCTGTTATCAATCACATACAGATTTGGAAGATTCTCTTACAGTTGGTGAAAGGTTTAAATATATTGATGAATTTACCGATTATGCTAATAAATATATTACGGATGAATATAGGGACAAGTTCCTTCAGTTTATACAACCTGATTCTATAAGAGAGGAGTTAAAAGATAACAGAGTAATTTCGTTCAGATATATGGTTGACAGACACGGTAATCAGTCCTATGAAATGGTAAGGTTTGCGGGTGTCCGCCATCCTGAGGACAGAGCTGATCATATGGTTCATGCAGTTGGTGTCTGTTTTACTGATGTGGATGCAGAGACAAGAAAAAGTCTGGCACAGACAAAGACGCTTAGCGATGCGCTTACTGCTGCCGAGCAGGCCAATAAAGCAAAAACCGCATTTCTTTCAAATATGAGTCACGAGATTCGTACCCCTATGAATGCAATAATAGGTTTGGATAATATAGCGCTTTCAGATGCGGATATTTCAGACAAGACAAAGGACTATCTTGAGAAGATCGGAACCTCGGCTCATCATCTTCTCAGTATTATAAATGATATTCTGGATATGTCGCGAATAGAATCCGGACGTATGATAATACACAGTGAGGAGTTCTCCTTCTCGAAGCTTATGGAACAGGTAAGTGCCATTATAGGCGGACAGTGTCGTAATAAGGGTCTCGTCTTTGACAGTACAATAAATGGAAATATAGAAGAGTACTATATAGGTGATTCTGTCAAGCTGAGACAGGTGCTTATTAATATTTTGGGTAATTCGGTAAAATTTACTCCTCAGGGCGGAAGGGTGTCTATGACTGTTGAGGAAGTGACAAGGTTTGAAGGAAATTGTACTCTTAAGTTTGTTATGTCTGATACGGGAATTGGCATGAGCAGGGAGTATCTGCCAAAGATATTCGACGCATTTACTCAGGAGGATTCTTCATCTACTAATCAGTATGGAAGTACAGGCCTTGGAATGCCTATAACCAAGAGCCTTGTTGAACTGATGAATGGTAATATTGAGGTTGAGAGTGAGAAAGGAGTCGGAACTACATTTACAGTTACGGTTACGCTCAAGAATTCAAGCAGAAAGTATACAGGAGAAGCTATAGATGAGCTTTCGCCTCAGGATATGGTTGTGCTTGTAATAGATGATGATCCGGTAGCCTGCGAACATGCAAAGCTTGTTCTTGGGCAGGTCGGCATCAATTGTGACATTGCTTTTTCAGGAATGGAAGCATTGGAGATGGTAAAGGTTCGTCATGCCAGAAGAGAACCGTATAATCTTATTCTTGTAGATTGGAAGATGCCTGATATGGATGGCATTGAAACCACCAGAAAAATAAGGGAAATTGTTGGCACTGAGCTTGCAATCATTATTCTTACTTCATTTAACTGGGATGATGTGGCAGAGGAAGCGAAGCAGGCAGGAGTAGATACCTTTGTGGCAAAGCCTCTTTTTGCTTCAAATGTAATGGATGAGTTTAAAGAAGCGTTTAAGAGGAAAAATGAGAATCATCCTCGTATTCAGGTCGATCTTAGGGGGCGTCGAATCCTTCTTGCAGAGGATGTGATAATAAACGCTGAGATAATGACTATGGTTCTTGCTATGCGAGAGATGGAGGTTGAACTGGCGGAGAATGGTCAGATTGCCGTTGATATGTTTAGCGAAAAGGGAGAGGGATACTACGATGCAATTCTTATGGATATGAGAATGCCTGTGATGGATGGCCTTGAAGCGACTAAGGCAATAAGGGCTATGGACAGAGCTGATGCCAAAACGATACCTATCGTTGCCCTTACTGCAAATGCTTTTGATGAGGACGTACAGAGAAGTATGCAGGCAGGGCTTAATGCACACCTAAGTAAGCCGGTTGAGCCTGATAGTTTATTTGAAACACTGGAAAGCTTAATCAAATAAATACAAATATTTATAAGGAAAGTTGGTTGTTTTTAGGAGGATTAATTGCAAGAAATGGGACAGGATGATAATAAAGAACCTAAATATCTTTCTCAGATAGATGTATGGGCGATGGCCTTCGGCTGTATGGTTGGCTGGGGTGTTTTTGCTATGCCGGGAAGTACTTTCCTTCCTGTTGCCGGTCCTTTGGGGACAGTAATAGCTATTGGACTTGGTATGTTGATTATGCTTGTGATTGGACATAATCTTACATATCTTATGAGCCATAGTTCCATGACGGGAGGCGTATATTCCTACACAAAGGAGGCGTTTGGGCGAGATCACGCATTTCTTAGTTCGTGGTTTTTGTGCCTTTCATATCTGACAATCGTATTCTTAAATGGAACAGCACTTTTTATTGTTATCAGAATTTTATTGGATGACTCTCTTCAGGGACATTTTCATTATTCGATTGCCGGAAATGATATATATATCGGAGAGGTTATAGCTTCGGTGCTTGTACTTGCCGTTATTGGCATTATGTTTGTTTTTGCAAAGCCGGTGCTAAGAAGACTTCTTACGATTTTATCACTTGTTTTGTTAGTGGGGACCCTTGTTATTTCCGTTTCCTGTATGCCGTTTGCAATAAAAAGCGGCAATGTCCTATCCTTTGGAAGCAGCAATCTTAATGTGGGATACTCTATCTTTAGTATAGTAATTCTGGCTCCGTGGGCATTTGTAGGATTTGAGATTCCATCATTTGATACAGCAAATTTTAAGTTTCCCATAAAGAAATCGAAAACTATTATTTTTCTTGCTATTGTAGCAGCCGCCATAGCGTATGCTTCAATGCCTCTTATCAGTGTAGCGGCAATACCTGATAATTATTTAAGCTGGCAGGAATATATTTCCGACATAGATAATCTTAACGGAATAATGTCTGTTCCGACATTTTATGTCGCAAAAACAATTCTTGGTAATTTTGGAATAGCGGTCATGACATTAACAGCTATAGCATCAATCCTTACAGGTATAATCGGCGGATACAGAGCTACTACGAGAGTTCTTACAACAATGGCAGAGGATAAGATACTTTCAGAAAAGTTTTCCAAGGTGTCGGTTAGTATAATATTTATAATGGTTCTGTCAATAGTTCTTTCTTTCTTTGGAAGGAATACCCTTAATTGGTTTGTTGATCTTACAAGCTTTGGTGCGATAGTCGGATTTGGATATACCTCTGCCGCAGCTTATAAGATTGGAAAAACCGAAGGAAAAAAAAAGGCTGAAATTACCGGAATTACAGGTGTTATAATTGCGATAATTTTCATTGTTGTGCAGCTTGTGCCAAGACTTTCGGCTATGGAGGCTATGGGAAGCGAGGCTTTCCTGCTTTTGTCACTTTGGTGTCTTCTTGGCTTCGTATTTTATTGGAGAACTGTCAATAGAAGCAGTATTACCGAGTATAGCGGCATGTCAACCTCAGGAGTTATTCTTTTTTCACTTTTGGTTTATTCGGCTCTTCTTTGGCTTGCTAAAAGAATTATGGCAGAAGAAGAAATTGAAAAAATAAGGACGGATGTGGTTGTCGGCGGTATATTTCTTCTGATAATTATTTTCGTTGGCCTTGCAGTAATGCTTTATGTTCAGAATGTAGTCAGAAAGAAGCATGATGAGCTCGAAAGAGATAAGATACGTGCTGTGGAGAGCAGCCTTGCAAAGAGTCAATTTTTGTTTAATATGTCGCATGATATAAGAACACCGATGAATGCGATTATTGGTTATACAAATCTTGCCATAAATGAAGAGTCTCCTGAAAAGGTACAAGAATTTCTTGGCAAGATAGATACATCCAGTCAGCATCTGTTGGCACTTATAGATGATATACTTGAGATGAGTCGTATTGAAAGCGGGACCATAGAATTGGAATATGTTCCGGTTGATCTTTGTGCAATCTTAGATGGGATGAGAGATCTTTTTTCGGAGCAAATGAATCAGAAGCAGATGGATTTTCATGTTTATACCGGTCAGGTTCAGCACCGATATGTATGGTGTGACAGAAAGAATCTTAACCGGGTGCTTCTTAATATATTAAGCAATGCTTATAAGTTTACACCGGAGGGCGGAACTATAAAAGCATCTGTCTGGGAGGTTTCAACCAGAGATAAGGACTATGGCAACTATGAAATCCGTATTCAGGATAGTGGGATAGGTATGTCAAAGGAATTTGCCGAAAAGATGTTTAATGCCTTTGAAAGAGAACGTACTACTACGGTAAGTAAGGTTGAGGGAACAGGTCTGGGGCTTGCCATTACTAAAAATATAATAGATCTTATGGATGGAACCATTGAGGTTATGACTTCACCCGGAAATGGAACCGAAATGATTATTCGCCTTAAGATGAAGTTTGCGGATGAAAAGGATGTTGAAAAACCTAAAGAAACGGTAGAAGAAGGCGAGAAGGTCACTATTGATTTTTCGGGTAAGAGAGTTCTTCTTGTTGAGGACAATATGATTAATATGGAGATTGCAAATATGATTCTCACGCAGGCGGGCTTTATCGTAGAAACAGCGGAGGACGGAAAAGAAGCTGTAGACAAGGTGGATGAAGCGGGAGCAGGTTACTACGATTTGGTACTTATGGATATTCAGATGCCGGTAATGGATGGTTATACTGCAACTCGAACCATCAGAGAGCTTCCGGATAAAGAAAAGTCCAAGGTTCCGATAATTGCCATGACAGCAAATGCATTTAAAGAAGACAAGGAGGCGGCTTTGGAGTCCGGAATGCAGGGACACATTGCCAAGCCGATTGATGTTGAGGTAATGCTTAAAACAATTAATAATGTGCTCATTAGTGAAAAGAGGGAAAAAAAGAATGAAAAGATTTAAGGAAAGAGACGGATTTAAAAAGCATATTCTTATAGTTGATGATGAATTTGTAAACAGGGAGATACTCGGAAATATTTTTAACGGGCTTTATGATGTAACCTATGCTGAGGATGGCGAACAGGCTATGGAAATCTTAAGAGAAAAACCATATGATTTTGCTCTTATGCTGCTTGATTTACTTATGCCTAAAATGGATGGTTTCACAGTTATAAAGTATTGCAAAGAGGATGAGCTTCTTAAGAGAATTCCCATAATTGTCATGACATCTGAAAAGAGTGCCGAGATTGAAAGTATAAGACTCGGTGCAATCGACTTTATAACAAAGCCCTATGATATGCCGGAGGTCATACTGGCCAGAGTTGAAAGAATTATAGAATTTGCTGAGGATAAAAATATAATTCAGGCTACTGAAAAGGATTCTCTTACAGGTCTTTATACCAAGGAATATTTTTTAAGATATATATCACAGATAGAGAAGTATGCACCCGGAACCAAGATGGATGCGGTTGTGCTTAACATAGACCATTTTCATTTGATAAATGAGATATACGGTAGGGATTTCGGTGATGAGATACTTGTACTTGTAGCAAATGAGCTTCAGGATATGATTGAAAATATGCATGGTGGTCTTGCAAGCCGTGTAAATGCGGATACCTTCTATGTCTACCTTGAACATAAGGATATATACGGACATAATGTACTTGAGAAGATTAACCGACAGATTTATGAGAGGACAGGCACACAAAATATAAGAGTAAGACTAGGCGTCTATCCTGATGTTGATAAAGCAGTTCAGCCGGAGATGTGGTATGACAGGGCGGTTATAGCCTGCAACAGAATAAGAGAAGACTATACACGAAATGTGGCTTACTATGACAAAAAGCTATATGACAGAGCCATTTATGAGGAAAAGCTTATAAGAGATTTTTATACGGCGGTTACAGAAAAACAGCTTATGGTTTATTTTCAGCCTAAATTTAATATAACAGGTGACAGACCGAGACTTTCAAGTGCGGAGGCATTGATAAGGTGGAAACATCCTGAGCTTGGCATGATAAGTCCGGGAGATTTCGTTCCTCTCTTTGAAGGTAACGGACTTATACAAAAGCTTGATAATTACGTGTGGGAAGAGGCGGCCAGACAGATTAGACTTTGGAAGGATAAGTATAATGTTACAATTCCGGTATCGGTCAATGTCTCCCGTATAGATATATATGACCCGAAGCTTTTTGATAAGCTTACAAACCTTGTTGAAAAGTATGGACTTACTACTAACGAATATATGCTTGAGATAACAGAGTCAGCGTATTCGGAAAATGTAAATGAACTCATAGATGTAGTAAATAAGCTTAGAGAAAAAGGGTTTAAGATAGAACTTGATGATTTCGGCTCAGGCTATTCATCACTAAATATGCTTACAACACTTCCGATAGATGTTCTTAAGATGGATATGAAATTTATAAGAAATATGCTTACTGATTATAAGAACCTTAAGCTGGTGGAGATAATTCTTGATATAGCAAGACTTCTTAAGGTGCCTGTTATAGCAGAGGGTGTAGAAGAAGAAAATCAGTACAAAACCTTGAAGGACAGAGGCTGTGATGTGATTCAGGGATATTATTTCTCAAAACCTTTACCTGCTTCGGAGTTCAATCTTTTGATAGAGAAGGATTTAGAGGAGCAATAATAAAAAGTCGACGGATTTTTTTAGAAGAAACTAAAACAGTAAATTAATTTAAGCTGCGAAGGGAGAATGAATATGCTTACAATAGATGCGTTAAGAGAATATGGAGCAAATGTGGACGAGGGTCTTTCAAGATGTATTAATAACGAGGCACTGTATCTTAGACTTGTAGGAACTGTGGTAGATGAGAAGAGCTTTGACAGACTTCACGAAGCACTTTCGGAAAATAATCTTGATGAGGCGTTTGAGGCAGCACATGCATTAAAGGGAGCACTTGGCAATCTTGCCATTACACCTATCTATGATAAGGTTGTGGAGATAACCGAGCTTTTAAGAGCGAGAACAAAGATGGATTATTCTTCTTTAGAAGATGAAATTAAAGCAAAGAGGGAAGAGTTAAGAAAGCTGATTTAATAAAGCAAGATAGAAGAACAAGAAAGCTTCTGTATTTTAAAGGAAAACATTATGGAGAAACTGAGTAAAAGAGAGATAGTTACAGGCAGGATGAAACAAAAGGAGGAGGCTAAGGATGGCAAAGGAAACTAAACCGCAGTTGCTTGTTGCGGATGATATGGAGATAAACAGAATTATGTTGGAATCATTGCTTATGTCTTACGGTGCTGATGTGGAGCTTGCCTGCGGCGGAAACGAATGTATAGAAATGTGCAGCAAAAAAAAGTATGATTTAATCTTTCTGGATAATCATATGCCGGATAGGGATGGATATGAAACCTTGAAGAAGCTTAAAGAATCAGCCGATGGTTATAACATAGATACTCCGGTAATCTGCTATACGGCGTATGAACCTCAGGAAGGGCAAGAGGATTATGAGAAAGCAGGTTTTGATGCAGTATTAAATAAACCGATTGAACCTGCTCAATTATCAGAGCTTATGGTAAGCTTACTTTCGGATAATTTTAAACTTGATTTTAAAGAAGAAACTGATGAGGATAAAACGAAAAGAATAAATAAAGAAAAGGAAATACTTCCTACGTGGATATTTGATATAAACGGACTTGATGCAGAGGATGGGCTTTTACATTGTGGTAATGCAAATGACTATATAAATGCATTAACAATATTTGCAGCGTCCATAGATGAAAAGTCAAAGGATATAGAAGAATTATTAAGGGACGATAATATTCAGATGTACACTTTAAGAGTTCATTCCCTAAAGAGTATGGCAAGACTTGTTGGAGCAAATGAACTGTCACAGCTTGCTGCAAAGCTTGAGACGGCAGGCAAAAAGGGTGATATGGCCACTGTAGGTGAGAAGACAGGTGAATTGCTTAAGTCATATAAAAGCTTTAAAGAGCCTCTTGCTCAGTTTGTTGAAGAGGTTCTTATAAGCAATGACGAAAAGGAAAAGCTGCTTCCGCCGGTATCGGATGAAACTCTAAATGACGCATATATGTCTATGGCGGAATTTACATATTGCTATGATTCCGGAAGTATAAAAATGGTACTTGATGCACTTAAGGATTATCATCTTAAGGATGAGGATGCACAAAAGGTTAAGTCCATAAGAAAGGCTTTAAAGAAGCTTGATTGGGAAGAATTGAGAAATATTTTCGGAATTTAATTTACAGCTTTACAAAGCGGTTGGTAAAGATAAACCGGTACGGAACAATAAGGAGAAGAAAATTGGCAAATCGAACTATATTATTTGTAAAATCAGAGGTTGGATTTATAACTCAGGCAATAACAAAAAACCTACAGGACGTTGGATTTAATGTGATTGAAACAGGTGATAATCTGGATGATATCAATTATCATAGAAGCTTTGCAGATATGATAATTTATTATGTGTCGGGTTCAAAGGAAATAATTGCACAGCGTATGTCATTTCTTACAGATATATGTAATGAATATAACAAAACTCTCTGTCTTGTCGGGGATGAGAGATGCATAACAGAGGCCCAAAATACCGATAACGGACAGCGCATAGTCGGGTCATACAAAAGACCGATTGATATACGTGAGCTGGTTTCCGGAGTGTTTAATCAATTTAGTATGCATATGGAATATGAAAGAACCAAGAGTATACTGCTTGTGGATGATGATGTTGATTTTATATCGGTTGCGTCGCTTTGGTTGGATGATGATTATAAGGTGGATGGTGTATGCTCGGGAAAAGAGGCATTAAGATATCTTGACAGATACAGACCCGACCTCATTCTTCTTGATTATGATATGCCGGAGCTAGATGGCTATGAGGTGTTTGAGAAGATTAAGAAAAATCCGCTTATTGCACATATTCCGATTATTTTTCTTACCGGAAAAAATGACAGGGAGACAGTTATGAAGATAATAAACAGAAAGCCGGACGGATACCTTCTTAAATCCATGGGAAAAACCGAGCTTATGAATTCTATAGACAGCTTTTTTGTTGAAAGTGCGTTAAGTGTATAAAGCAGTTTATTATCCGGTATATCTGAATTAACTTATAAAAATGTTGCATTTAAGGGGAATTAAATATATAATAACCTTTAGTGTCATTAAGGTTGTTAAGTAAAACTAAGCATAAAAGCTTTTGTTTTTCATAACGTAAACAATGTAATAAAAAAGAAAAGGAAGAAAAAAGATGGGAACAAACGAACAAACAAAGGCAGGAGGATGGCGTGCGAATAAGTGGGTACGCGCTGCAATACCTGCACTCTTACTTCACTGTAGTATCGGTACTGTTTATTGCTGGTCAGTATTTAGTGAGGAAATTGCAAAGTACATAGGTCACGAGAAGAGCTCGGTTGAATGGGCATTTTCATTTGCTATATTTTTCCTTGGAATGTCAGCGGCATTTCTTGGAAATGTAGTTGAAAAGGATATTCACAGATCTTCGCTTATAGCTACAATCTGTTTTGCAGCAGGTATGGCTCTTACAGGATATTTCATCTATTATGGCGGAGAGCATCAGGGAAGCAAGCTTGCACTTATCGGAATTTATGTAAGCTATGGATTTATCATGGGTGTAGGTCTTGGTACAGGTTACCTTTCACCGGTTAAGACTCTTATGCTTTGGTTCCAGGATAGAAAAGGTCTGGCTACAGGTCTTGCGGTTGCAGGATTTGGTGCTGCAAAGGCTATTGCAAGTCCTATAATGCAGCATATGCTTTACAGCGATGTAAAAAATCAGGTTCAGAGAGAAGGCGGAATCTACAGAATGTTCTGGATTCTCGCAGGCGTATATTTTGTTATGATGTTTGTTGGACATTTATTACTTAAGAAGCCTGATGGATGGCATGAACCACAGGGCAAGGATGCTAAGCCAAGTATTATACAGGTTCTTAAGACCAAGCCAATCGGAAACTACATTGGTATCTGGGTTATGTTCTATATAAATATTACCTGTGGTCTTGCACTTATATCACAGGAGAAGATGATTGTTAAATGTATCGGTCTTGCAGCAGCAGCGGGAACAATCTCATCCGTATCAGCAATATTTAATGCAGGCGGACGTCTTGGTTTCTCAGCTTGGGCTGATACTATGAAGGACAGAAATACAATATATAAGCTTATATTTATTCTTTCAATAGCATTTACAGGCCTTGTAATGGCTACTCAGGGTATCAAGAACGGTGAGGGCAATACTCTTCTTATAGTTCTTGTACTTGCACTTATCTTTGTTGTAAATGCAGGCTATGGTGGTGGATTCTCAAATGTCCCTACACTTCTTTCAGACCACTACGGTATGGGAAGCATCAGCGCAATCCATGGTATTACACTTTCAGCATGGGCATTTGCGGGACTTACCGGTAATCAGATTGCAACATACATAGTTAATCACAGCGGTGAATGGATTGACCACGACGGAACATTGGTTAACCCTGTGGGATATCAGAACGTACTTTACTTTACAATAATCATGTACATAATTGCTTTGGTTCTCTGTCTTGTACTTGTAAGACCTACAGACAAAGCACTTGAAGCAAAGGCTGCCAAAAAAGCAGCTAAGTAATGAAAATAAACTTCTGTTTATCGCAATAAGACAGATATCAGGTTGGTTAATATACTGAACAAAGAAAGCAGGCGGTTT
>CALGGL010000143.1 GCA_937915975.1 uncultured Lachnospiraceae bacterium
CTGCAAGTGTTTCACGTATTTGTTCATCTGTTAAATTAGATCCATCACTTTTCTTATAGTCATAGAAAAGATATTCATCAATGTTTGTAAGTGCAATGTCGATTGAATCTGAAAAGCTGCTTTTTTCATCAAGAAGCTTTTTTAAATTAAAGTCGCCGCAACCGCATGAGGAACGAACTATAAGCTCTGAATTGAGAATACTTACATTGGTCTTATCTGTATTAATAAGGTTAACAACCTCAAATACCGACTGATATCCCATGGTTATAACACTGTTATGAACCGTAGTAAGCGGCGGATCCAAAACAATCGAAACAGGAGAATCATCATAGCCTGTAACCAGAATATCCTTTCCTATTTCCAGACCGTGTTCCTTGATTGCGGTGTAGCCTCCTATAGCCATCTGGTCATTTGCAAACACAATGGCTTCAAGGTCAGGATTTCTGTCAAGAAGGTCACCTACAATTTCCTCAGTAAACTCTGAGAAATTTCCGTAGACAATTCGCTTTTCGTCAACCTCTATATTATTTTCTTTAAGAACCTCCATATAGGTGTTAAGTCTTTCTCTTGCATCGGCATTTTCCTTTCTGCCGCTTACAAAACCTATTTTGGTCTTACCATGTTCCTTTATAAGATGCTCAACAGCCTGACGCATACCGGTCTTGCTTTCGGTATAAAGATAAGGATATCCCGGAACCTCAATCTCGATTGTAAGTATTGGTATATCGAATTTGCTGAGAAAAGCGATCATATCATTTTCGGAAAGAAAGCTTCCGATTGAACCGATTGACACTATAAGTGCATCAAGAGTATGCTTTGAAGCATAGTAAAAAATAGAATTGTATTGATAATCAAAACGTGCATTTTTAGGGTCGTTGTAGGAGGCATTCATATACATGCCCGGAAAAACAACTAAATTGACATCAAGCTCCTTAGCCGCACAGTCGACACCCTTACAAACCTCATATGCATAATCATTGTCTAAGTGACACGTAAAAAAACCGATATTGAGTCTTTTCTTGTTCTTCTCCATAATATGTCCCCCGAAAAAAGTCAAAAAATGTAGTAAAAATGTTTAAAAACAACTAAATATAATCTACCATATTTCCAGTGAAATATCAATAAAAAATATGGTCTTTAAAACCTTTACAAACTGTTCTATATCGACTATAATTAACGGGATAAAATCTGTTAAAAATATTCAGGAGGATTTACATATGGATTACAAAAAAGCCGGAGTTGATATTGAGGCAGGATATAAGTCGGTGGAGCTTATGAAGGAGCACATCAAAAAGACTATGAGAGAAGAGGTCTTGGGTGAGATAGGTGGCTTTGCCGGTGCTTTTGATTTGAGCAAGATTAAGAATATGGAGGAGCCGGTGCTGCTTTCGGGAACTGACGGATGCGGAACCAAGGTTAAGCTGGCATTTCTTATGGATAAGCATGACACCATAGGTATAGATGCTGTTGCAATGTGTGTAAATGACATAGCTTGCTCCGGAGGAGAACCTTTATTTTTCCTGGACTATATCGCATGCGGTAAAAATTATCCTGAAAAGATAGCTGCCATAGTAAGCGGAGTTGCTGAGGGCTGTCGCCAATCCGGTGCGGCACTTGTAGGTGGTGAAACTGCTGAACATCCCGGACTTATGCCTGAGGATGAATATGATCTTGCAGGCTTTGCTGTAGGCGTTGTTGATAAAAAGGATTTAATAACGGGAAAGGATATCAAGCCGGGGGATGCACTTATAGGTATTGAGTCAAGCGGAGTTCACAGCAATGGTTTTTCACTTGTAAGAAAGGTGTTTGAGATGACTAAGGAGTCACTTGATACTTATTATGATGAACTTGGAGCCACACTTGGAGAAACTCTTATAACACCTACAAGAATATATGTAAATGCTTTGAAAAACATAAAGAATGCAGGAGTTAAGGTTAAGGGCTGCAGTCACATTACAGGTGGCGGTTTTTATGAAAACATTCCGAGAATGCTTCCTGACGGAATTACAGCAATTGTTGATAAAAATTCTTATGAGGTTCCTGCTATATTTAAGCTTCTTGCATCGAAGGGCAATATAGAGGAGCAGATGATGTACAACACTTATAATATGGGTATTGGAATGATTCTTGCGATTGATCCTGTTGATGTGGATAAGACCTTAGATGCCATAAAGGCGGCAGGAGATACGGCTTATATTGTAGGAACAACAAAGGCAGGAGAAAAGGGAGTAGAATTATGTTAAGAGTTGTTGTACTTGTATCAGGCGGAGGAACCAATCTTCAGGCTATAATCGACAGTGTTAATAACGGTACTATCACCAATACCGAGCTGGTTGGTGTAATAAGTAATAATTACGGAGTTTATGCACTTGAAAGAGCAAAAAATGCCGGGATAGATAATCAGGTGGTTTCACCAAAGGACTATTCTTCAAGAGAGGCGTTTAATGATGCACTTTTGGAAAAAGTAAATGCATATAATCCCGATCTCATTGTCCTCGCAGGATTTCTTGTGGTTATCCCTGAGAAGATGATAGATGCATATGAAAATAAAATAATAAATATACATCCGTCTCTTATACCATCCTTTTGCGGAACAGGATATTACGGACTTAAGGTACATGAGGCGGCTCTTAGTCGTGGTGTAAAGGTATCTGGTGCAACGGTTCACTATGTGGATAAGGGAACCGATACAGGTCCTATCATACTTCAAAAGGCAGTCGAGGTAAAGGAAGGAGATACACCTAAGACCTTGCAGCAAAGAATTATGGAGGAGGCAGAGTGGAAGCTTTTGCCTGCTGCGATTAATATGATAGCAAACAGATAATAGAAATGAAGGAGTAAAATTATGAAGGTACTTATAGTAGGAGGCGGCGGAAGAGAGCATGCCATAGCAGTAAAATGTAGTGAAAGTAAACTTGTGGATAAGCTTTTTGCGGCACCGGGCAATGCGGGTATCGCAAAGCTTGCTGAGTGTGTTGATATATCGGTTATGGATGCCGACAAGCTTGTTGCATTTGCAAAGGATAATAATATAGATTTAACCATAATAGGACCGGATGATCCGCTTGTTGCAGGTGTTGCGGATGCATTTATTAGGGAAGGCTTAAGAGTGTTCGGACCTGCAAAGAATGCAGCTATTATAGAAGGTTCAAAGGCATTCTCCAAGGATTTGATGAAAAAGTATAATATTCCGTCGGCAGCCTATGAAGTTTTTGATAATGCCAACGCAGCACTTTCATATCTTGAAACAGCCAAGATGCCTATCGTGCTTAAGGCAGACGGACTTGCTCTCGGCAAGGGCGTACTTATCTGTAACAATCTTGAGGAAGCAAAGGCAGGTGTAAAAACTCTTATGCTTGATAAGCAGTTCGGAACTGCCGGAGATAAGATTGTAATTGAGGAATTTATGACAGGTAGAGAGGTTTCTGTTCTCTGCTTCTGTGATGGTACACATATAAAACCAATGACCTCAGCTCAGGATCATAAGAGAGCAAAGGATGGTGATAAGGGACTCAATACCGGAGGTATGGGTACATTTTCACCAAGTCCTTTCTATACAGAGGAGGTTGATAAGTTCTGTAAGGAGAAGATTTATCAGCCTACTATGGATGCCATGAAGGCTGAAGGAAGAGATTTTACAGGTATTCTTTTCTGTGGACTTATGCTTACCGAGGACGGACCAAAGGTGCTTGAATATAATGCAAGATTCGGCGACCCTGAGGCTCAGGTTGTTTTACCTCGAATGAAAAATGACATAATAGAGGTTATGGAAGCATGCATAGACGGTAAGCTTGATGAGGTTGATTTGCAGTTTGAGGACAATGCGGCAGTTTGCGTAATACTTGCATCTGACGGTTATCCTGAACATTATGATAAGGGCTTTGTTATAAACGGACTTGATACATTTGATGACAAGGATGGTTATTATGTATTCCACGCAGGAACAAAGCTTACGGATAAGGGTATAGTTACCAACGGTGGCCGTGTACTTGGCGTTACTGCAAAGGGTGATGACTTATTTAAGGCAAGAGCCAATGCATACGAGGCTACAAAATGGATAGACTTTGAAAATAAGTATATGAGAAATGACATAGGTAAAGCTATAGATGAGCAGTGAAACGGAGATATAGCATGATAATTAAAATTGATTTTAACAGCGATGAAGCAATTTATATGCAGCTAAGAAATCAAATAATAATGGGAATTGCACAAGACGAGATAAAGGATGGAGAATCTCTTCCGTCGGTAAGGCAGTTGGCCGATGAGCTTGGTGTAAATATGCATACAGTAAATAAGGCGTATGCTCTTTTGCGTGAGGACGGCTACTTAAAGCTTGACAGACGAAAGGGTGCAGTTGTGTGCATATCGTTAGATTCCAGACCGAGACACTTAGAGATGATGAACCTTAATATGCGAATGATGGTGGCGGAGGCTGTATGTAAGCAGATTAGCCCGGAGGAAATGCATCAGATTATTTCTGATATGTTTAAAGAGTTTGGAGAATTTCGTGACGATGGAGGTAGACAATGAAGTTAGGATATACATTGCAGGCTCAGGAGGTAATGGATGTTGCAGCCGAAACAGCAGGCAGCATGAAACATAAATTTATAGGATCGGAGCATCTTTTATATGCTCTTATTACTTACCCTTCAGGTACTGCTTATAAGGTGCTTTCCGAGAATGGAGCAGATGAAAAAGTTGTTAAGGAATATCTTAACAGAATAAAAGATTTCGGACAGGGAAGAGCGAAGGATACACTTTATTCGGGTAAATTAAAGCAGCTGCTTGAAACTGCCGAGTCAGAGGCGTTGAAGCAAAAATGCAGTGAGATAGGAACGGAGCAGCTTTTAACGGCACTCATTAAAACTACAGATTCCATAGCTATGAAGCTTTTGGAGTCCATGTCGGTTAATGTTCAAAAAATATATGTGGATATTATGGTTTCCATGGGAAGAGATGCATCTGCCGCAAAAAAGGAATATGCATCTATAAAAAATCCTTCCTCAGGAAAGAAGAAGGCATCTTCGGCTACACCTACACTTGATCAGTACAGCAAGGATTTAACCAAGGAAGCAAGATTAAGTAATATGGATCCGGTAATCGGAAGAAATGCCGAGATAGAAAGGGTTATGCAGATTCTTTGCAGAAGAATGAAAAATAATCCTTGTCTTGTGGGTGAACCGGGTGTTGGAAAAACCGCCATAGTAGAAGGGCTGGCACAGCTTATCGCCCAGGAAAATGTTCCTGAGATACTTGCCGAAAAAAAGATTTTAAATCTTGATTTGTCAAGTATGGTGGCGGGCTCTAAGTACCGCGGTGAATTTGAAGAGAGAATTAAAAAGGTTATAAATGAAGTTAAGGCAGCAGGTGATGTTATATTGTTTGTTGACGAGCTTCATACGATTATAGGTGCCGGTGGAGCAGAGGGCGCCTTGGATGCATCCAACATACTTAAGCCTGCTCTGTCACGTGGGGAGGTTCAGCTTATCGGTGCAACAACAAGAACCGAATACAGAAAATATGTTGAAAAGGATGCTGCTTTGGAAAGAAGATTCCAGCCTGTTTATGTTGAGGAGCCGACATCCGAGGAAACAACGGATATTTTAAACGGTTTAAAGCATAAGTACGAGGAACATCATGGAGTCAGTATATCAGACGAAGCCATAGCTGCAGCGACGGAGTATTCCGTAAGATATATCAATGACAGATTTCTTCCCGATAAGGCAATAGACCTTATAGATGAGGCTGCTTCAAGAAAGAAGCTTGGACTTTTTACAAAGAGCAAGTCTACAATCAATCTTGAGGAAAATATAAAAGAACTTGAGGATGAGCTTGAGGATGCACTGGTAAACAGCGACTTTGAGGAAGCATCAAAAATAAAGAAAAATATTGAAAAGACCAAAAAGAAAATAGAAAAAACCAAGATAGCCAATCACAACAAGGAAGAGGAAATACTTGAAATCACAGGTGATGATGTGGCAGACGTGGTATCGGTATGGACCAAGGTTCCGGTAAGCAGGATTACCGAAACCGAGTCATCCAGACTTCTTAAGCTGGAAGATACTCTGCATAAGAGAGTTGTGGCACAGGATGAAGCGGTTGATGCGGTTGCCAAGGCTATAAGAAGAGGCAGAGTCGGTCTCAAGGATCCTAAGAGACCTATCGGTTCATTTTTATTCTTGGGCCCTACGGGTGTGGGTAAAACCGAACTCTCAAAGGCTCTTGCGGAAGCGGTATTCGGAGATGAAAAATCGCTTATTAGAGTTGATATGTCTGAATATATGGAAAAGCACAGTGTATCAAAGATTATAGGCTCACCTCCGGGATATGTGGGCTTTGATGAGGGCGGACAATTAAGTGAAAGTGTGCGTAAAAATCCATACTCGGTTATATTGTTTGACGAGATAGAAAAAGCACATCCGGATGTATTTAACATACTTCTTCAGGTGCTTGATGACGGTCATATAACGGACTCCCAGGGAAGGAAGGCAGACTTTAAAAATACCATTATCATAATGACAAGCAATGCGGGAGCCCAAAGAATAATTGACCCTAAAACTCTTGGCTTTGGCGGCGGAAATGATGCCGAAAAGGATCATGAGGATATGAAGAAGGGTGTTATGGATGAGATAAAGCAGATATTCAGACCTGAGTTTCTTAACCGTATAGACGATATAATCGTCTTCAGAACCCTTACTAAGGATAATATCAAGGCTATAAGTGCGCTTATGCTCAAGGAGTTAAAGACAAGGGTTAAAAAGCAGATGGATATTACGCTTACCTATGGTGATACCATCAAGAACTTTATCTTTGATAAGGGTTATGATAAGAAGTTTGGTGCAAGACCTATCAAACGTACAATCCAAAATGAGATAGAGGATAAGCTTGCCGAGGAAATTCTTAAGGGTGCTGTTAAGCAGGGTGAGAAGGTAAGTATAGGAGTTAAAGACGGAAAGGTTACATTTACCGTAAAATAATATATCCAAAAACTTCATAGAATTTTAATAATAAATATATGGCAAAAAATCAGTTTATATTGTATAATTAATTTGTGCATTATTGAAAGATAAGATTACTAAACGAAGAGGACATTATAATACACAAATGGAGGAGAAAAGATGGCAGTAATTGATGAGTTGATTCGAGAGGAAGAAACAGGAGCGTTAAGCTTTGGTAATTATGCTCTTGCTTCTAAGACCAAAAAAGATGGCTTTAATTACAATGGGGATATTTACAAGATTAAGACTTTCAGGGAAATTACAAAGCTTGAGAAAAACGGTACATTTGTATATGAGTCGGTTCCGGGAACCGCTGTTCACCACTTCAGAGCTACTGACAAGGAGGTAATACTTGATGTAGAGGGCTCAGAGGATTCACAGGTTACACTTGAGCTTGAGGCCGAGAAGGATTACAAGATACATATAGATAATATATATGTAGGAAAAATGAAGACAAACCTTGGCGGTAAGCTTAATCTTAGTGTTGAGCTTGAGCCGGGTAAGCAGGTTAATATCAGAATTGAAAAGCAATAAGGAGTTTTATAGTGGCAAAGGAAAAACAGGTTTTTTACTGTAAGGAATGCGGCTATGAATCTGCTAAGTGGTTAGGTCAGTGCCCGGGGTGCCGGGAGTGGAACACATTTGTTGAAGAAAAGATTACTGTAGGTGCCAAGACATCTTCTGCAAAGAAGACGCTTGTAGCACCTACAAGTATTTTAAAGGTAACTACTGCGGATGAGAGCCGTATAAAAACGGATATAGGAGAATTGGACAGAGTTTTGGGCGGGGGCATAGTAAAAGGCTCCCTTGTTTTGGTTGGCGGTGATCCGGGTATAGGAAAGTCTACCATATTACTTCAGATGTGTAAGAAGCTGGTGGATAAGGATGTTGAAGTTTTATATGTGTCAGGTGAGGAGTCGCTGTCTCAGATAAAAATGCGTGCCGGAAGAATCGGTAAATTCGATAAGGATATGATGCTTCTGTGTGATAACGATATGGATAATATTTCATCCGCTATACAAAAGAGTAACGCTGAGGTTGTTATTATTGATTCAATTCAGACTATGCTGGTGGATGAGGTGGGTTCGGCACCGGGCACCGTTACGCAGGTAAGAGAGGTAACCTCAAGACTTATGCAGCTTGCCAAACAAAATAACGTAGCTGTTTTTATAGTGGGACACGTTACCAAGGAGGGAACCGTAGCAGGACCGAGAACTCTGGAGCATATGGTAGATTCCGTTTTGTATTTTGAGGGCGATGCCAACAATGGCTTCAGGATATTAAGAGGTGTAAAAAACAGATTCGGCTCCACCAATGAAATAGGTGTATTTAATATGACGGATGCAGGGCTTATCGAAGTGGAAAATCCTTCATCGGTTATGCTAAACGGAAGACCTATAGGCGTTCCGGGTTCGGTTGTTGTTTCTTCCATAGAGGGAACAAGAACAATACTTATAGAACTTCAGGCGCTTGTATGTAAGACCAATTTTAATATGCCGAGACGTACCTCTGTGGGAGTGGATTTTAACAGGGTTAACCTTATAATGGCTGTTCTTGAAAAAAGAGCGGGACTTAATTTATGGGGCTATGATGCCTACGTAAGCATAGCGGGCGGTATGAGGGTAAATGATCCTGCCATAGACCTTGGTATAGCTGCCGCTATTAATTCCAGTCTAAATAACAAGCCGGTGGGTGATAAAACGATGATAATCGGCGAAATAGGACTAACCGGCGAGATAAGAGGTGTTACCAATATTATGCAAAGAGTCAAGGAGGCTGACAAGCTCGGCTTTGACACATGTATAATACCTAAATCCAATTACGATGAAAAAATGGAAAAGCTTAATATAAAGGTGAAATGTGTCGCATCATTAGTTGAAGCACTCGGTATTATTTAAATTTATCACATATTGTTGCTTTAATTTTTTTTGTGTGGCATAGAAATTGCAGAGGGATATATGAATAAGGATATTGCTGTTATTTTTGATTTTAACGGAACCTGTATATTTGACGGAAAGCTCCATGATCAGGCATGGAAGACTTATATTGAAGAGCTTGCGTCAAGGGAGGTATTAGGTAACGAGATAGAGGATTATATAATAGGAAAAACCTCAAAGGAAATCCTTGAACATTTTCTCGGTTATGAATTAAATGACAATATGGTCAATCAGTTTTCCGAAGAAAAGGAGAGGATTTATCGTATCCTTTTGGCTAAGGCTGATGTAAAGCTTGCCGAAGGACTTGAGGAATTTCTTGATTATATTGTAACAGATTCGTAACGGAGTTGGTATACAAATCGTGAACAATGGCACAAGGACAAATATGATTCATTGATTTACCTTTATTTCCTTTAATTTGTAAATTGGCATGAACTTCATCCATTTCAATATAAAGTACTTTCGGAGTATTTTCTACTTTGATAATATCTTCATG
>CALGGL010000144.1 GCA_937915975.1 uncultured Lachnospiraceae bacterium
ACAGGGGAAACACTGAGAAGTATTGTGGATGAGCTTGGAGTAGATATAGGTGAGCTTATGGAGTTTAACAAAGAGCTTTTGGATATGCGTATACCGCTTGGCACAATAATTAGAATACCTCCGACAAACGGTGACAGATGATATGGCGGTTGAAAACGGAGAAACCGCATATATAGTTTTAAGTTGTTTTTTATGTTGATTTAAGATATAATAAGCGTATATGCATTAAAACAAATGCGTATACGCTTATAAATAATTATAAAGGACTGAATTACTATGAATTTTTTGTACAAGCTTGAAAGAAAATTTGGAAAATATACCATCAAAAATCTTCCTTTGGTTTTGACGGTATTGTTTGTTTTTAATTATCTGTTATCTGTTGCAGCCCCGGATATATATGAACAATTAACCCTTTCACCGATAATGATTTTCTACAGACATCAGTATTGGAGACTTATTACGTGGATTTTTACCACACCGGGTCCTATTAGTGTATGGACGCCTATTTCGTTGGTTTGTCTTTATGGATTGGGAGTCTCGGCAGAGAGAGGTATGGGCAGATTTATGTTTAATCTATATATAGTCGGAGGAATGATACTTAATCTGATTACCGTACTTGTTGTGAGCGGATTGATATGTATGAAAAGTAATTTGGGCGACTATTTTGCTAATCTTTCGGGAAGTGTTTCCCAAAATGCCGTTAATGAGCTTTATTTGGTAAGTGAACTTGCCGAGGGTGGATACGGAATGACGTATTCTGTCTTTAACGCTTTGAATGAAGTTATTTCAGGAGGTTATTTTATTAACTATCTTGTATCAACATGTACTTTGTTTGCGTTTGCAATGTCATATTCCGAGGGAACGATTTTTTATATGTTTCTTTTCCCTTTAAAGGCAAAATATGTTGCATTAATTTCTTTCCTGCTTTTGCTTTATGACTACTTTGCCGTACCTTTAATTGTGTTTAGGGCATTGGTTTTTGTAACGGTCGTTTATTTCTTTTTGTTTAATTGGATTTTCAGAAAGTACAGTTCGAGAAGGTCAGGCAGGTATTCCTTTGTTAATTACGGAAAATCCGATAAAAAGAAAAAATCTTCTCCGTTTAAGGTTAGGGATAATAAGGATAATGTTTACAATATGAGTGATTATGTCGGAAGAAAACAGGGCGGAGGCGAAAAGCAGATGCCTGAAGGAATAACCAGACATAAATGTGCTGTGTGCGGAAGAACCGAAAATGACGGTGAAGATCTGGTGTTCAGGTTCTGTACCAAGTGCAACGGCAATTACGAATACTGTAATGAGCACATTTATACACACGAGCATGTAAAATAAATAATAATCAGGAGTTAAGACATTAGGATGAGCAGTTATAAAAAACTTATCGGTGAGATAAAAAGTGATATTAATAAAGAGAAAAATATTAAGGAATATGCAAAGCTTCTTTCCGAAAAATATAATTATTATGCTATGGTTAAAATGAGTATGAATTTTTACACCATGAAAGAAATAATATCCGAGATGACGGATAAAAATACGGATGTATGTAAGTATTTTTCAGTATTGGAAAGACTTGTTGAAAATAATATTTTAAACAGGTCAGCAGTTGATGAAGAGGCATTTGCCGCTGTAAAACAGATTAGGGATAATATTGAGTATAAGATGAAGATACTTACATCTTATACGGATGGATATGAAATTTATGAATATATTTTAAATCGAGTAGAAGCTAAGGTTAAGGATAAAATCGAAAATGTTGATATAGCACTTCTTTCGGATAAAATGTACAGCTATGTATTTAACGAGTCCGACAAGATGGTTGTAAACAGTAAGCTTCAGCTGCTTATGGCACAGCTTCCGGTAAGGATGACAAAGAGTAAATTCGGTGATGTGGTTGCCGGAACCCTTGCTCTTTATAAGGGCGGTGAAAAAGCATCTTTAGATGAATTTTGCGATATGCTTAGGACAACCTCTCTTATAACCAAGCCAAAGGGCTTTGAGACAGAGTATCCGTTTTTATATCATGTATATACCGACCTTTCTGCCGCTGATTATAAGGAACTTACGGAGGAAGAATTTGATTCCTTAAATGAAAGATTAAGTCAGGCTGCAGCCATAATAAATGAAGAGGCTTCGAATTATATTCTTATGCAGGAAATTGCAAATGATATTTATACAATACTTCTTACCGTAGATGAAGAGTATGATGAGTGCGGTAAGTATCCGGCGTATAAGGCTGCTGTAAATATTATTAAAAGATGTATGGAAAGTGAAAGCTTTGATGAGCTTGCCGAGGAGCTTATGGACAGCTTTATAAGTCTTGAGGGCTCACAGG
>CALGGL010000145.1 GCA_937915975.1 uncultured Lachnospiraceae bacterium
TACGGTGCTGTGGGAGGTCGGTAGATAAAATAATTATCTACCTCCTACCCGATTGAATTTAATCAGAATAGGAGAGTAGTTGGTGTCTTATTATACTGCTATTATTTTGATGTCATGGATAGCCCTTGGTGTTCTGTGTATATCGATTCATGAGAATTATCGAATTTCAAAAAAAGACAAAAGAATGCTTTATCTTACGTGTGTGCTTATAGCAGTATCGGCACTTGCGGAGTGGCTGGGAGAGCGGTTTAGCGGAGACACATCTGTTCCCACATGGTTACTTCGTATGACAAAATGTGCGGATTATACTTTAACGCCGATAGTAGGAGGAGCATTTATCGCCCAATTCCATAGCAATAGCATAAGAGTAAAATTGATAAAGTGGGTTTTGGTAGTTAACAGTGTATTTCAGGTGACAGCATGCTTCAATAACTGGATGATAATCATAGATGATGAAAATAATTACATACACGGACCGCTTTATCCGATCTATATGACATTTTATCTTGTAATAACTGCATTGATTGCGATAGAGTTTGCGGTTTACGGAAGACATTTCAGACGTCAAAACAGAGGCTCCTTGTACGCAACGATGTTTCTTGTGTTTTTCGGAATATTTATCCAGGAGATTTTTGGTGGTGAGATAAGAACAGCATATATATCCCTTACACTGGGAATGACAGCACTTTATATACACAATGCTGAATTCTCACAGATTGTTGCGGACGATACTATAAGGACGCAGGAGTTTCAGATACTTGTAAATCAGATACAGCCGCATTTTATGTTTAACTGTCTTTCAGTTATAAGGGAAACCTATCATGAGAATGTTGAAAATGGTGATAAGGCCATCACACAGTTTGCAAAATACCTCCGTCACAATATGGACTCGCTGATTGGAAAACAGATAGTTTCATTTTCGGAAGAATTGGAACATGTAAAAGGCTATGTTTCACTACAGAAGCTTCGATTTGGTGATGAGCTTGATGTAAGATATGAGTTTGAATGTACGGACTTTTCGCTGCCGACACTTACACTCCAGCCAATTGTTGAAAATGCCATAACATACGGTGTGAGAAAACAGCGTGAGCATATAGGAATTGTTACGGTACAAACACATGATTATAAAGACCGTGTCGAAGTTGTCGTAAATGACAATGGTCCCGGTTTTGATTATAAAGATATAAAAGAAGATGATAAAACCTCTCATATCGGAATAACCAATGTAAAAGAACGTTTGCGCCATGCATGTGGCGGCGAGCTTATTATAGATTCCGTACCGGGAGAGGGAACTACCGTAACAATAATCATCCCAAAAAATCAAGGGGAGGTTAATAGATAAAATGCTGATATTTGTAATTGATGATGAACAGCCTTTACTTAACTCTGCAAGGTGTATAATAGGAGAGGCGGCACCCGATGCCGAGATAGTGACATTTAATGATGCTCTTGATGCGATTAATCATATAATCGAAAAGGGACAGAAGCCGGATGTGGTTTTCAGCGATATAGAGATGCCGGGGATAGACGGACTTGATCTGGCGGTAAGACTAAAGAGCCTTTCGCCGGAGACAAGAGTGGTATTTGTGACCGGTTATCTGAAGTACGCAGTCGATGCATTTAAAGTGCGTGCGCAGGGGTATATCATGAAGCCTCTTTCCGTTGAAGATGTAGTCGATGAACTTGCAGCTATTCCACAAAAAGAGGTTATAAAACACGATAAACTGTTTGTGCGCTGCTTTGGACATTTTGAAGTGTTCTGGCAGGGTGAACCGCTTATATTTCAGAGAAAGAAGACTAAAGAGATGCTGGCATTTCTGGTTGATCGTGAGGGCGCAACCTGTACTGCTTCCGAGATTGCAGGTTCGCTCTGGGAAGAGAGAATGGATGCAAAGAAAGCAGGACAAAATGTGCGAAACCTTATCAGTGATTTAAAAAATACTCTTACTCAGATAGGTATGGAGGATGTGCTGATACGAGACAGGCAGCAGGTGGCAATTCGACGCGATATGATAGACTGTGACTACTACAATATGCTCGCAGGCGATATGGCATGGTTAAATGCATATAAGGGAGAATATATGGTAGACTACAGCTGGGCAGAGATTACCGCCGGAAAGCTGTATTTTCGAGATGATGATAAATAATATTATTTATTTTTATATTTATTAAAAACTCACGAAAATTCGTGAGTTTTTTGTATAAAAACAATAAATATCATCGCTTTTTGTTACGTTTATGAACGGTATATGTCTTATATTATAACAGTTATGTTAGATGGGTTTAATATGTCTATGATTACTAATATTTGTAGGAGGTGAACTTTATTAGTAAATTAAAGGGTTTATTAAAAGAAAAAGGAGGAGAAACATGGAAGTTAAAAGAACATGGAAACGAATAATAGCGGCGTTCCTTACGTTTGTAATGGCATTCTGCTTTATTCCGAATATTCCGGCGTTAGCTGCTGATATTGATCCTGCAACGGATGAATGGCAAAGTTACAAAAGAGAATGTACACCTATAACTGGCGATAATGATGCTTCGCGTATATATGGTGATACAGGTACATATTCTACGCATTATTATTATGATGACAATGAATCTGGTGACTTTGAATTGTATTTTAGAATTAATGGTAGCGACTATGGTAGAAACAACAGCAAAAATAATGTAAGTGTACAACATAATAATATTACGTTTGAAGCACACGCTAGTGGTAATGACATTTATATTAACATTACTAATGCATGGAATGGAGCTGCCGGAACTTATGAATGGTCACTTTATGAACAAGATGATGATAATAATACAAGTAGCGATGACCCTATAACTGGTGGTACTTTTACAATTAGTCCACGTCCGGTCACTCTTCATGTGTGGCCTATAGATATGTATTATGGTGAAAATAATAAGGTCATTCAATATAAATATACGGTTGAGGGTGTTGTTCCTGGTGATTCGGCTGAATCAGTCATTGCAAATGTGTATTCGAGTGCAGAGGGAACTGTACCTGATGCCAATCATACGGTAGAAATGACAAAGCATACAGTTGGTAAGATTGATAGATATGTTGCCGGAATTAATAAAGGCAATTATTCTATATCAGGAGTTTCAACTTCTGATAATTACTCGATTGCAAATGCTGCTGATTTTAATATTCGTCAGGTTGACTTGAGTAAAATAACGGTTTCTTTTAACGATAAAATATCAAAAGTATATGATGGTAACGACTTTGAAGTTGCTCCTACATTTTCATATTACAATAAACCGATAACTCTGACCGAAGAAACTGATTATAATTTTACCTGGAAGAAGGCAGGTACATCTGAAACTTTTAATGCACCTAATACAGCCGGTGAATATACTGCTATAATTACGGCTTGTGACAGTCAGACAAATACAACAAATAATAACACTGGTTTTAATTTTACGGTAGAAAAGAAACCGATAACTATTGTTACAAAAGATCAGGGATATGTTTTTGATGGTACACCAAAGGCTAAGACAGCGCCGGGCGATTATGATATCGCTGTATTATGCGGAAGAGATAAAAATGGTGATGATATAGCAATTGATCTTGCAGAAACTGACGTCATGTCAGGATATACTTTAGTTGTCGGAGATGGTTCAGAAGATGATTTAAAGTTCAGTACTTATGTTGCTGATACAGAAGATGCTGACGGAGATGGTGATACAACTGAAAAGATTAGGGGCTCTAAAGATATTACTTTACTTGAAGACAGTATAGTAATTAATAGAAATGCAGCTTCTGAATCGGGCGATTTACCGGCAGGTACTAATGTTACAGACAGTTACGATATAACTATAGTTTCAGAAGGAAAACTTACAATTGCTCCTAAGGAAAATGCAGGAAGCGTAGCTGCTGTTGATACAGATTCTGAATATTTTGCTAAGATTAATGATGCGGAATATGACTATGATGGCAGCAAAAAATCTTTAGATGATGTTGAATATACAAATATCGATAACGTAATATTTGCTGCAAGAGACTTAACAGTTGAATATTCTGTAGATGGCGGTAAAACATGGACTACTAAGAAGCCTTCATTTACAGATGCCGGAGTATATGAGATACAATACAGAATTGCTCACGGTGCGGATTACAACAACGGTTATCCTAATGCAGATGTACATTGTTATGACTTGCTCTTCTCTGAAATAAAAGGAGAAGCAACTTTAACAATAAATGGTACAGCACAAACCGATGCTTCTGTAGCTGTGTTAAATGTAAGTGAAGAATCTGAAACACCTGGTTGGACTTACGGTGATGATATTACCGGTAAGATTACTGTTAAAGATGCGACCGATGAGGATATCACAAATAAGACAGACTTTACAGGTGGTGAAGCTATAACTTACAGATATATAGCTGGTGAACAACCGAATAGTGATGAACATCCGGACGAGAATAATAATGCTTGGAAAGCTGTAGCAGATGATGTAAATGACTCAGGTGAATGCGTAATACCTGCAGGTAACTATTGGCTTGAAGCTACAATTCCTGCATATGGCAGTTATGCAGAGACTAAGGTTTATACTCAGTTTACAGTTGAAAAGAAAGCAATAAAAGTAGGTCTTAACAGATTTGAAGAGACTGTTGCAGATGGTTTTACAGCTGAGGACTACAATAATACTGAATATGTAAAGAATTCTGAGAAGTATACATATGACGGAGTTGTCGGAAATGAAGATCCGTTGGATGTAGCAGTAAATCCTGACGATCCTACTGGAGGAAAATACAGCAATGTAAAAATTATTAAGAATTCAGACAATAAAGATGCACTTGCATTTAGCAATGAGTTTGATGGAGACGAAGATATTTTTGACAACTATGTAATTACTGTAGTTGATCAAATCGGTGAAGGCGAAGATGCTATAATAACCGACGGTCTTATAACTTTAGTTCCGGTTGATATTGATGATACTCTTAAGTCTAATAATAATAAATTTACCGGTACTGTAGGTCGCAATTTCGTAGAGTATAATGGACCTTGGCAATTAGGTGAAGATGATTCCATCTATTTCCAGTGGACAGGAGAACCGGCAGGCCCTGAAATTAATTCTTTATACCTTAAAAAGACAAAAGTAACTGAGCCCCCACTTGAAGATAATGATAAAATTGCACTTACTGCTGACGATTATACTGCTCAGTATTTTAAGTTGGATGATGATGGTTTGATAAGTGTTCAGCCTTTGGAGGGACTTCCGACAGATGCAGGTGATTACGTGCTTGTACTTAGCGGAAAAAATGTTAAACCTGGTTCTACCGATGAACCGGTAAATGCAGAGGCTAAAGTTTATGGCACAACAGAGATAAAATTCTCTATTACTGATCGTATTTTTGTTTTAGATGTTAGACCGAAAGATCGTGAATATAAGTTTAATAATACATCTGTTGAGATGGATTTAGAGCATGCAACTTTATATTCATATAATAATCAAACCGGGGACTATGATACGGTTGTAGATGGTGAATTAAAAGCAGCTATTTTAGCTGATGATAATGTAAAAAATATTACTGGCGAAATGGAAGATGACAGCGTAGGCGATAACAAACCGGTAACTGTTAATGACGGTAAAAGTGATGTTTCACTTGCAACTGATGGATATGAGAATTGTAAAGTAATTCTTCAGTGTTCTGAAGATATTAATAATGCTGAAGATTATGATCCATGTGCTGCAACTGTAACTATTACTAAAGCAAGTCTTGATGGTGCAACGTTAACAATCGGAGGTAAAAACCCTCAATCATGGCAGTACGGTGACTTTGAAAATGCAATGGCAGAAGCCGTTTTGACACCTGCTGTTCAAAGTGCAGAAATTGATGGTGAAACTGTAGTAGATCCGACATTTGATAATACCGTAACTTATTACTATGTTGCGACATCGCTTGAATTTGACAGTGGAACTCAGGCTCTTACTTATAACAATAGTTGCAGAACCATCGAAGAGTTACAGGCATGGATTAAGAGTAATAAGGATAATGTCGGTAAGTATTGGATAAAGGCAGTTATTAGTGACGGAACAAATTATAACGGAACTACAGTCTATGCAACAGTAACTGTTAATAAGAGAAATATTACTATAACAGCAAACGAACAATATCGTTATTACATGGATGATTATGTGGCTGATACTGTAGCAACAATGGGTACTAATAATTATACTGTTACTCATGTAAAGGATGACGGAACTGTAGTTGAAAATAAAGATGCAAACAAGCTTCTCTATAAGGCGAATGAGGGTCTTAATGCTGTTATATCGGGAAATCCAAGCTGTGCTGATGTTACTTCCGAACGTACACTTGATGTAGGCGACTACGTTATTAGTCAAGGTGACCCTGAAAATGGTGGTCTTAAAGTAGCTGAAGATTACTCAAATAATTATGAACTTGTATTTGAAGAAGGAATATTTAGAATACTTCCGCTTCCTCTTGATAATGAGTATGATGATGAGAACTATCCAAAGAGAGAAGCTTCTGAGGACTTTGAAGTAAAAGTAAGATTAGAGAAGTCGGAATATGTATATGATGGTACAGAGAAAAATCCTCAGTTTACTGTAGTATATACAGACGGAAATGAGTCCTATACTATACCTCAGGAACAGTATCAGTATTACTATACATTAGCCGATAAGGATTCTCAGACTACCGTAAAAAATCCTGCTGAATATAATGTATATGTATACAAAGCTAACGGAAAGAATAATCTGAAGGATGGACATATTACCAGAGGAGAATTCGAGATAACCAAAATTCCTGTAACGGTCAAAATTACAATGACTCAAGATAGTACACATCCTGTTTTTGATGGGGCAACAACTACAATAAGTGATGTTACATATACCACAGAGCTTCTTTACAGACCTAGTGAAGATGGAGGCTATGAAGAGATTCCTGATTTGGATTCTTTAAGTACACTTAAAAATAAATTTGCAAATGGCCAGGATGAAGACTATATTGCACAACTTTATGCTATGGTTCTTCCAAGTACAAATGCAGGTATATATGCTTTAGGAACCGGTGAGAATAATATCAATGTATCAGATTTGAATGATTACCTCGCAAGCCAGATTGATGATGATACACATGAGTACTGTCTTGACGATGTTATCTATGAAGGAAGATATGTTGTAGAAAAGGCTCCGCTTAATGATGCACAGGTGTCAATGGTAGAAAGTGTAGAATACACCGGTGATTATCAAAGACCGGAAGTAACTGTAACACTTACAAGAGATGGTAAAGACATACCTATAACAGACAAAGATTTAGTAATAACTTATGGTAATAACAAAAAGGTATCTACAACAGATAGTTCGGCAGTTGTTACAATTAAGCCTTCTAATACCGGAAACTTCGTTCTTGTTGAAGAACCATCAATAACAAAGAACTTTGAGATTACACCTAAGGTTATCACTGTAAAGAGCAATCTTGCCCTTGAGGATAAGACGTATGATGGTAATGCACAGATGAAGGTAGTCGGTGATTATGAAGCTACTGATTTCATTGAAGACGAAGAAGCTGAGCTTGTATTTACTTACGGTGATGACACAGATATCACAAATCTTAATCTTGATGGAGAAGATGTCATTGAAGTAAGTCAAGGACCGTCTGCGGGAGAAAAAGAAGAAGTAATTAATGTTGAAATTCAAGGTGAAGATGCAACCAATTATAAGTTGGAGGTAGAATATGCAGATGATGACAATGACGACAATGGTTTATTAATGCGTCCTCTTCTTCCAAACGATGAAATAACTGTTAAAGGAACCATTCTTCCTAAGGAAGTTAAAGTTGTAAGTACTCTTGCACTTACTGACAAGACTTATGACGGTTCTAAGGCAATGAAAGTTACCGGTGAAGTAACTACAACTGATTTTATTGATGGTGATGATGTTGAGATTACCGGTGCAGATGACAGAACCGTAAATGTTGCAAATGCATCAGCAGGAGATAAGACATACACGTTTAATCTTTCACTTACAGGTGACGATAAGGCTAATTATAAGCTCACAAATAATGCCATAACTGCAAAGGGTAAGATTAATAAGAAAGATGTAACCGCTACAAGTACATTGGCACTTGTTGATAAGGCTTATGATGGTAATACAAAGATGTCTGTAACCGGTAGTGTTAAGTTGTCGGGAGTTATCGGACAGGATGATGTTAAGGTTGCAGAATCTGATGTGAAGACTGTAAACGTAGCAAGTCCAGAGGCCGGAGATAAGACTTATACATTTAAGTTTACACTTTCGGGCTCCGCAAAGGATAACTACAACCTTAAGACAACAAGCGCAACTGCGAAGGGAAAGATTATTTCAACAGGAACACTTACTGAAAAAGGTATTTACTGTATGCAGGTTAGTCCTAATATAGTTGCGGGAATGGTTGTTGAAAAGAGCGATGCGAAAGATGTTGTAGAGTACAGATGGGAGGCTATTGATGCCGATCATCCTGAAAAAGGATGGTTTGAGGTAAGCTCATGGAAGAAAGACAATGAATGGCTTGACTGGACTCCAAGCAAAGCAGGAAATTATGTAATAGTAGGTCATGCAAGAATTGTAGGAAATCCTAAGACTGAGGTTACATCTTCGTTCGGTACACCATACAAGGTAATTAAGGGTACAGCCCAGATGCCTAACTCGGACGGTGGTTATCTCATTGGATTAGAAACATACAATAATCCTAACCAGTCTTACAGATATGAGATCCTTATACTTGACTGTACATTATATGCACAGGGACTTCCTGCTTGGACATATACTACAAATCCACAGACTGTTGCTTCAGGAAATGCTTTCTGGACAGTATGGCAGCCTGAATACGGATATTACTGGACATTGTTCAGAGTATATGATGCACAGGGTAACTTAGTTGATGAAGAGGTATTCGGATTCGCAAATACACAATAGTTTATAAGTCTGATACCTAAAGGAATAAAAAAATAATAACCGAGGAGTTTTATCTCCTCGGTTATTTATTTTTTATATGGTTACTTTATAATTATAAGGTGCTTTATAAGTTATATTTTATAAGCTATTTCTTTTTTATATAAAGAATATTGCTGAATAAAAAGTTATCATGCTTTTTTACGAAGCTTATATATTCATCAAAATTTATATAATATTTCTTTCCCCATGATGATATCTCAAGCATGGTTGTGAGATTTGAGTTTTTTTCTTGGGGTATGTTTGCAGATGCTATTGTATCTGTTATTGTACCTGTTGTTACATCTGTATCATTATCTTCGTATATCTCATATATTCCTGTTACATTTACATAGTGGTCTTTGACGGAGTTTATCTGTTCAAAACTAACATGATTTTCATGATTGACGGCATCAACGGTATTACCGGAAATTTGCTGCTTTAGTGAATAAAGTGGCAGTTCCTTCTTTCGCCCCCGTATAAAACATGGACCTACGGAAAGCACAACGGGTATATCATTTTCAAGCATTTCTGAAATTTTGGTTAGAATTTTTCGGGAGCTGACACGCCAACGAACTTTATATCTTGACTTGAAATGCTTTTTGTGAAGAAAAAGATAGAGCTTCATGTAAAAGCTCATAAGTATACCGGACAGCCCTAAAAAGGGCAGCACTCTAAAATAGCGGCGATTCATATCACGAATTGCCGCTATGTATTTATCTTTTGATGGAGCAACCGGCAAATCGGATATATAAAGCAGGACATCGTTTGCAGATATAAGTCCGCAGCCATAATCCGAGAGGGTATTGGCTTTTTTCTCATCCACACGAAGCCACCTCTGGTTTCCGCCGAAGGAACCGTCAACAGATATATATTCACTTTTTAAGGTTGTTTTATTGACAATTTCCATAAACAGTCAAATCCTTGTTTTATATTATGCAGAGCGTCAGTGACACTTTTTGCATGGTGTAAGTCCTCTTTGCTCCGCTTCTTCAAGCGTTATCTGATATGCATTGCTTATACCGCCGCAATCACTCTTTGAGTGATATTTGGAGCCGCTTGCGGTTACCCATACCTTTTCACTCTTATCAGTGGATGAGCTTGATGAATCTGAATTTTGATTGTCATTTGCATTTACGGTTTCGGTTATGGCTGTGTTGCTTCCGGATGTATCGGCTTTTTTGCTGTGGTTTGACACAAGCTTAACAAGTCCCCATATTCCAAGTACAATAAGTGCAAGTATAGCTACCGCTGCAACTGCAAGGATTATACAGCCTGAATTGTTTGCTGCTGCCTGCGTTGCGTTCTCTATGGTTTCGCCTGCCGACGAACCGCTTTCGGCAGCGCCTTTCTTTGATGAAGAAGCTTTTTTGCTGCTTTTCTTTTTACCGCCAAATGATTTTGAATAAGAAAGACCTGTTCCCGGAAGACCGACAGAAGCTGTCTGTTTACCTGTTGTGTTTATGGTGTAGTGAGCACCTTTTTTTCCAACCGTAACACCGGCGCTCTTTTTATTGATATTTACCTTGACACCCTTGGCTACGGATATGCTTTTTCTGAATCTTAATCCCATTTTTATCCTCCGGTTTAATTGCGTATTTTTATTGCGAATTTTAAATTTACATATTATGTTTTAATATTTTCTTATCTGATATGCACATTATAACCTCTAACGTTATTTTATTGCAAGGGTTTTATCCTTGCTTAATTTTATATTTTATAATATAATATATTTTGTCTGAATATGATATTTTATGAGTGTTAGATTATCATATAATCGGCTTATTAAAATGTATGGGAGATATGGTCTATGGGTTCCGGTTTTGCATCGGCAGGTTTAATTATAGCAGCAGCTATCGTGTTCGCAGGCTTTGGCGGAGTGCTTTATGTGAGACATAAGATACGGGTTTTCAACCAGAAGATGTTTGGCGTAAAAAAGATTCCGCTCGATGAGGCTTTTGCAGGCTTTAGAGAGGGGCTTGACGATACCGATATGAGTCCTAAATCTGTTTCCGGTGTGACCAATATGATGCTCCCCGCTATAATGAGAGACTTTCCTGAATTCAATTATGAAGAGATGAAGGAAAAAGCAAAAAATGTTTTGGTTACATTTCTCCGTGCCATAGACGAAAGGCATTCTTCGGTTTTATCCGAGGGTACAAGCGAGCTTAGGAGAACTCTTGCTGACAGGATAGAAAAGAACTCGGTAAACCGTCAGCATGAGCATTATAAGGATGTAAAGATACACCGCATGGAGATTGCAAGATATGACAAGCGTGCCGGCCGATGTACCGTAAGATTTCAGGCGGCGGTTCAAAGCTATCATTACATAACCGATGAGGAAGATGAGTCTAAGATTAAGAAAGGCTCGAAAGACAGATACGAGCAATCCAAGTATGAGGTCGATATGATTTACATACAGGATCGAGATGTGGTGGAAAATGCCGATGAAAAGGGTGCATCCTTAACATGTCCGCAGTGCGGTGCTCCGATTAAAATGCTCGGAGCCAAAAAGTGCGCATATTGTGATGCGCCAATCATAGCATTTAATATAAAGACATGGGAGTTTTCCAGATGCGAGCAGGTGGAGTAAAGGAAGGAAATTGCTAACATATATTACCCTGAAGGATCATATTTAACAGGTAATTGGTAAGCAAAGGTTTATATTTGTTTTGAGTGTAAAGGATATCCATACAAAAGCTGTATGAGATATATTTCACATATGTATTTAAACATAATTTATTTAAAAGAAGGGAGATACAAAATGGGATTAATTAAAGCATTAGTCAGCTCAGCAGCAAGTACTATGGCAGACCAGTGGAAAGAGTATTTTTACTGTGAGTCACTTCCTGATGAAGTGCTGATGAAAAAAGGTCAGAAGAGAACTGACAAGGGGTCATCCAATACTAAAGGAAGAGATAACATTATTACCAATGGTTCCGTTATCGCTGTAAATGAAGGACAGTGTATGATAATTGTTGACCAGGGTAAGGTCGCAGAAATCTGTGCCGAGCCGGGTGAGTTTACATACAATTCTTCAACTGAACCAAGTTTATTTACAGGTAGTCTCGGTCAGAGTATCAAGCAGACCTTTGCTACTATGGGTAAGCGTTTTACATTTGGCGGTGATACCGGCAAGGATCAGAGAGTTTATTATTTCAACATAAAGGAAATCAAGGAGAAGCTTTTCGGAGCTTCACAGCCGATACCATTCAGAGTAGTAGACAGTAAGATTAATCTTGATATAGACACTGCTGTAAGAGTAAGCGGTAAGTATTCTTATCATATAACTAATCCTATACTTTTCTATACAAATGTATGTGCAAACGTTGCTGATGAGTATAAGGCATCAGAAGTTGAGGGTATGATGAAGGGAGAACTTATCGACGCACTTACGCCTGCATTTTCTGAGATTTCAAATCTTGAAATCAGACCGAACCAGATTTCAGCTCATAAGGATGAGATGGTTCAGATTCTTAACAATCAGCTCAGTGAGAAATGGGCTCAGTTAAGAGGTATTGAGATAGTATCCGTAGCATTTAACCCTATGACCTTACCGGAAGAGGATCAGCAGCTTATCAAAGAGGCTCAAAAGACAGGTATGCTTCAGAGTCAGACTATGGCAGCAGCTACTCTTGTTGGAGCACAGGCAGATGCTATGAAGGCAGCAGCTTCCAATCAGGGTGGAGCTATGATGGGCTTTATGGGTATGAATATGGCTCAGAATGCAGGCGGATTTAATCCACAGGCTCTTTATGCAGGAGGACAACAGCAGCAGATGATGCAGCAACAGCAGATGCAGCAACAACAGATGATGCAACAGCAGCAGATGCAGCAACAGGCAGCACCTCAGCCACAGGCTCAGGCACCTGCAGGTGACAGCTGGACTTGCGAATGCGGCACTGTAAATACTGCAAAGTTCTGCAGTGAGTGTGGTAAGGCTAAACCTATACCTGCACCTTCAGCAGACGGATGGAGTTGTGAGTGCGGTACTGTTAACAAGGGTAAGTTCTGTCAGAATTGTGGCAAGCCAAAGCCGGCAGGAGCTCCGCTTTACAAGTGTGACAAGTGTGGTTGGGAGCCTGAGGATCCTAAGAACCCACCTAAGTTCTGTCCACAGTGCGGCGATCCGTTTGATGATAATGATATACAGTAAGTAAAGGTTTGGTAATTGTGGGTTTTCCTGCGATTACCAAATCTGTATAGAGGATAAGATTTGTATTGAACTGATAGATTTTATCTATGGAGGTAAGTATGGCAGGATTAATAGAATATAATTGCCCCGCCTGCGGAGGTAAGGTTCAATTTGACAGTGCCACACAGCAGATGAAGTGCCCTTATTGTGAGTCTGTATTTGATATGGCGGCACTTAAGGAAAGAGACGAGATATTAAATCAGCCTGAAACAGAGATGGAGTGGGGTAATAAGGCCGGTCAGGACTGGGTTCCGGGTGAGACTGACGGTATGAGGGTTTACTCCTGTAATTCCTGTGGCGGTGAGATAATAGTTGATCAAAATGTCGGTGCAACAAAGTGTCCTTACTGTGACAGCCCGGTTGTTATGACGGGACAGTTCAGGGGTGCACTTAAGCCTGATTATGTTATACCGTTCAAGATTGATAAGAACGCAGCTAAGAATGCTCTTAACAATCATCTTAAGGGCAAGAAGCTTTTACCAAAGGTATTTAAGGATCAGAATCATATAGATGAGATAAAGGGCATATATGTTCCTTTCTGGCTCTTTGATGCTGATGTAGATGCCGATATGAGCTTCAATGCCACTAAGGTTAAGCATTGGAGTGACAGTAGCTTTAATTATACAAAAACTGAGCATTATCTGTTAAGAAGACGTGCGGATTTATCTTTCAGGAGAGTTCCTGTTGACGGCTCTACACAGATGGAGGATTCTCTTATGGAGTCAATCGAGCCGTTTGACTTCAATGAGGCTGTTGATTTCCAGACTGCATATCTTTCCGGATTTTTGGCTGATAAGTATGATGTTACTGCTGAACAAAGTATTACGAGGGCTAATCAGAGAATTAAACAAAGTGCAGAGGATGTAATGAAAGAATCGGTTCAGGGATATTCTACTGTATCGACTGCAAGCAATAATGTACGTATCAATCAGGGTGTTACCAAGTATGCGCTCTACCCGGTATGGCTTCTTAATACTACATGGAATGACCAGCATTATTATTTTGCCATGAACGGGCAGACCGGAAAATTTGTCGGAGATCTGCCTTGTGACAAGAGTGCATATAAGAGGGGCTTATTTGCATGGACAGCTATTCTTGGTGCTATTATAACCTGTATTTCGCTTTTAATTATATAAGGAGGTAATAAGATGAAGAAAAGAATTTATGCATTGCTTATACTTTTGCTTTTGGTTCTTGTTCCTTATGTACCTACCTTGGCGGCAAGCGATAACGGAACACCAAGAGTGACGGATGATGCGGATTTGCTTACCGACAGCGAGGAAAAACAGCTGGAGGATAAGCTTGAAAAGATAAGTAAGAAATATAAATGTGATGTAATAGTAATTACAACGGAGTCAATTGGAAGTACAGATCCGAATAAGGCTGCAAACGATTTCTTTACAAAAAACGGTTTTGGAATCGGAAAGCAGGGTAACGGAGTAAGTCTTCTCATCAGTATGGAGGGAAGAGATTGGGCGGTAACCGCACACAGTAAGTCTGCTAAGAAGGGTGCCCAGAAGATTTTCTCATATAATAAAACAGATGCCATAGGTGAGGCTATTATAGATGATTTGGCTGCAGGCAGATATTACAATGCCTTTGATGAGTATGCAAGTCAGGTTGAAAGCTATCTTAAAAAGCATCAGATGAAGAGAATAGCTGCGATACCTATATCCTTTGTAGTAGCTTTTGTAATAGCTCTTATTATAATGGGTGGTCAGAAGTCTACTCTTAAGAGTGTTCACAGCCAACCGGCAGCCAGAAGTTATCTGGTTACTTCCAATGTCAGCGGAAATGATATGCAGACCGGTATAGCCAACAATGCAGGAAATGTTGCAGGTAAGGTTGCGGGAGGAATTGCTGCAGGTGTTGCGGCAGGTATCATAATGGGTATCTGTACGGATCAGTTTATGTATAGCAATGTAAGCAAGACACCTAAACAAACCGGCAGCTCAGGCGGTGGTTCCATATCACATTCATCCGGTGGCGGATATCATGGTTCACATGGAAAATTTTAGTTTGTGATATACCGACAGGCACCTTGACACACTTTATAGGTACACGCAAATCCATCTTCCGCTCACGATTTGTTTTGCACCTAAAAGTGTGTCAAGGTGCCTGTCGTTGTATTACACAGAGTAAAATATAGTGGTTTTGAAAAACAAGCTGAAAATGGTTTTGACTTTGTTTTCTCAAGTTAAAAAGACTGTTTTTGTGTGAAACGAATAAAGAATGTGGGGAATATTGACGAATAAATTTAATTTGTTAAAATAATCATAACGTGTTGATTAGTTCGTCTCCCTAGTGCATTTATACGAATTATCTACACACAATTCAGCATATGTCAAAAAGCGGAATCCGAGAGGGTTCCGTTTTTTTGTGTTTTATGGTAATATATTATGTGCGTTTACGGACGGTAATCGGTTTAACTTGATGCATTTACCTATAAGAGAGGATGCGGGCTATAGTTTTATAGGTAAAATAGGAATTGATACAGCAGGAAGTTTATGGAATTTACCTATAAGAGAGGATGCGGGCTATAGTTTTATAGGTAAAATAAAAATTATGACAGCATGAAAACTTAATATTTTACCTATAAGGTAGGTCGAGGATGATAGTCTTATAGGTGTTTTTAATTATTTTGGATTAGATCTAAGGAGAAGGATAATGGAAAAAAGAGAATTGATTTATTACAAGCTTGATGAGGTGGACGAGAAGATACTTGAAATCCTGCAGGATAATGCAAGGACTTCTCTTAAGGATATTGCAGAGCAGGTGTTCCTTTCACCGACTGCGGTAGGAACACGTATAGACAGGATGCTTGAGGAAGGAGTTCTTGAAGGCTTTACCACAAGGCTTAATCCGGAGGCTATGGGACATTATGTAAAAGCTTTTATTAATCTTCAGGTTGAACCGGCACAAAGAGAAGAGTTCTACGAGTATATAGACGGAGTTTTAAATGTAATCGAGTGTAACTGTGTTACCGGCGATTACTCTATGCTAATTGAAGTGAGATTTCCGACTACCACGGAGCTTGATCATTTCATAGTTGAGCTTCAGAGATTCGGAAAGACCAAAACGCAGATAGTATTTTCAACCTGCGTTAAGCACAGGTGCAGATATTGGCGAGAGGATTCAAGGACCTTAAGCAGAGGACTTGAAAAGGAAAAAATACAATAATTATAATATTTACTTTAAATATAAAAAATGGTAAAATATGCACAGATGCAGATTTTAAGTAGGTTAAAATATGCATCTGTGCATATTTTTGTGAGTTTTGGGTTTAGATAAAAAATAAACATATAATTAAATTATTTAATATTGGATAAAGGGAGTAAATATCTATGTTAAAAAGAAGTATAGAATTAAAATTAAAAGAGTGGAAGGAAAATAAAGCAAAGAAATGTCTTCTGGTGAGGGGAGCAAGACAGGTAGGAAAGACTTATTTAATAGAATATTTTGGGGAAAAAGAATATAAATCATGTATAACAATTAATTTTTTAAAAAATCCATCATATAAGAAAATCTTTGAAGGAGATTTGGATGTAAAAACATTACTAATGAATATCTCATTATATGTAAACGATGCTAAACTAATACCTGATGAAACATTAATATTTCTTGATGAGATTCAAGAATGTCCGGAGGCTATTACATCACTTAAATTTTGGAATGAAGAAAAAAGGTATGATGTGATAGCGTCAGGGTCTATGCTTGGAATAGATTATAAAAGACCTTCTTCATATCCTGTCGGCGCAGTAGAATATGTTGATATGCACCCGCTAAGTTTTTATGAATTTCTGATAGCATCGAATGTAAACGATGAAGTAATAGAAAAAATGAGAGAGTGTTTTGAAAATATAGAACCTGTTCCGTTTGCGCTGCATGACAAGATGATGGAACTTTTGAGACTTTATATAGTACTTGGAGGTATGCCGGAAGTATTAAATATTTTTTTGGAAGAAAATGATTTGCAAAAAGCTGATAAAAAGCAACGGGATAT
>CALGGL010000146.1 GCA_937915975.1 uncultured Lachnospiraceae bacterium
GTACGTTTTAAGACCATTAGCCATGGTCTGTTTGCGTAATCCTTATCTCGCAGCCCCGATCATTCTGTTCCCGTACCAAAAAGGAGGAAACTATCGAAGATGGTATGGAAACAATGAATATGTTATCAATTATCAATTTGCAGGCAAAGAATTGATGGAGGCTGAAGGGGCAGCAACCATACCTGAAAATTACGCATTTAGAGAAGCTATAACATATTCTCGTGTCACGTCGGGGCCTACGGGTTTCAGGCTGCAAAACGATAGTTGTTTATTTGATTCAGCAGCGGTAAATATTTTTGTTGCTGATGTCCAGTACTTGCTGGGCCTGTTAAACTCGAAGATTGTCCGCAAATATCTTTCCGTGTTTTCGCCGGGGATGAATACTCAACCAGGAGATATTGCGAAGATTCCAGTACTCAGATCATGTGATAATGAGGAAAACGTGCGAAAACTTGTATCATGCAATTTGAAAATATCTCGGGCAGACTGGGATTCCTTCGAAACTTCCTGGGACTTCCAGCGCCACCCCCTCGTCACCCCAGCCATCGACCAACAATACTTGCGTCTGGCCGACTGTTGGCGCGACTGGGAGCGTGCCTGCAATGAGCGTTTTGCCCAATTAAAGGCCAATGAGGAAGAACTGAACCGCATCTTCATCGACATCTACGGCCTGCAGGACGAGCTGACACCGGAGGTGGATGACAAGGATGTAACTGTCCGCAAGGCTGACCTTGGCCGCGACATCCGCAGTCTGATCTCCTATGCCGTGGGCTGCATGCTTGGCCGCTACTCGCTGGACAAGCCCGGCCTGGCCTTTGCAGGCGGTTCCTGGTCAGACTATCTCTCTAACGGCTATGAGCTAAAAGCTAAAAGCTACCGTCCCGACAAGGACGGCATCCTGCCCATCACGGATGATGAATACTTCTATGACGATATCGTGACCATGTTCGTGGACTGGGTGAAGATGGTCTACGGTGCGGCCACACTGGAAGAAAACCTGACCTTCATCGCCAACGCATTATCAGCTAACAGCTTACAGCTAAAAGCTAAAAGCTCGCGCGAAGTCATTCGCGCGTACTTCCTGAACGACTTCTACGCCGACCACCTGAAAACCTACCAGAAGCGGCCCATCTACTGGCTCTTCTCCTCCGGCAAGAAAAGGATTAAATCCCGTATCATCCGGCTCATCTATATATGCCATAAGATTCGTATCAAACCATTCAAACCAATCTTTTTTTTCAAGGTTATTTAAATTATATATATCACTTTTTTTGAAGCATTTAACAGTTATCGCCAAAAGCTCGGATATGTCATCATAGACTTTATATGTTTCATCCGCTTGCTTTGAATATACAAATATTTTCTCAAGCCTGTTATCATCAAGAAACACATCCCTGCCAAAATCCTTTATCGTATCAGGAAGCCATATTTCCTTAAGCTTCATACAGTGTGCAAATGCCCAGTCACCGACACTTGCCACTCCGTATGGGATAAATATTATGTCAACCTTTTGATTTCCAAGCACAGCCTTCTTTGGTACATAATTATCGTCTGATATATCAGGTACGTAAAGCTTATTCAGTTTTTCTTCGTATTGGTTTATATTAATTGTCATAGATTACTTTACCTTAAGATTTATATAAAATGATTATTTCTAGCAACTTTTTTAATTAAATTCGTTTATTTCACTTTTTCTTAATTTGCCTTATCGCCGCCTCATACTCACCATAATTCTTTATCTTTAATATATTACGCACTGCTCTTTCCTCGTCAGGATAGATTTCCTTCCAATAAGTCCATAGCTCCTTCATGTGAAATAGAACGTTTTTATCCGGCGACATAATCTCCTGATAACCATGATAGATTTCATCGTGAAAGCTCCAAAAATTTTGGAAATCAAAGGTATTATTTTGCTTTATCAACTCCGGATTATAAAGAAGTCCTCTGCCCAGCATCACGGTATCTGATGTTTCGCTCCTTTTTATAATATCCTCACAAGTGAAAATATTTCCGTTATAAATCACAGGTGCCTTGCTATGCTCTACCGCATACTCATAAAATTCCATCCTAGGTTTTCCCTTATAATAATCCTTTTCTATCCTCGGATGTACAATCAGTTCCGATATCGGATACTTATTATAGATTTCAAGTATATCATAAAACTCCTCCGGTGCAAATCTTCCAAGTCTTGTTTTAACAGAAGTTTTCACATTATTCAAACCAGTCCATTCATATATGGAATCAAAGAGCTGCTCCATCTCATACCATTCCGTCAAAAATCCCGCACCCTTTTTCTTGGCACATACTGTACCTGACGGACAGCCCAGATTAAGATTAAGCTCCTTATATCCCATATCATAAAGCTCCTTCGCCGCACCTATAAAAGCCACAGAATTATTGGTAAGTATCTGTGGCACAAGCTTTATGCCCTGATTATGTTCAGGGCATAATTCTCTTACATTTTTCGGTGTCAGAAAGCAATTATCTGTAGGTGAAATAAACGGGGCAAAATATTTATCAATCCCACCGTAATATTTTTCGTATGCATTTCTGAATATATATCTTGTTATTCCCTCAAGGGGTGCAAAGTAAAATTTCATAATCAAATCTCAACATTCTTTATATAGTTTGTACTCAGCTCATCTCTGTCCAAAGAATTTATATAAATGGTATTATTTTATTTTTAATTGCAGATAAGATAAAAACACACGAATTCCTTCAAAAATCTCATCAATATCATTATCCATCCAGCGCTTATCGCTTTTATCAACCTTTACTTTATAATCATTATCTTTAAATATGCTATCTATTCTTCTCACTACATCTTTCATATTGTTCTCACGCATACCGGAATCATTAAATATCAAAACATATAAGCAATTTATCAAAGTTTTTTCATTTAAATTCTTACATTGATAAAACATATCATAAATGTCTTTATACCTTGTACTAAATGTACCAAATTTAAGTAATGATCTTAATTTTTCAGTAAACATCTGCTCTTTTGAATTTATTAAAAGTGATGCTCCATCATTGTCAAATGCAATGTCAAAACAATATTCTTCCTGTTCTATGTCAAAATGCTTATGTACACCTAAATCTATTTTACTTTCTATTCTATTATCATAATTATCTATGATAAGAACGAATACTCTCTTGCCATTATAGTCTTGCTGACTAAGTTCTGTTATTTCTCCAACTCTTTTAATAGTGATTCCCTCAATAGTATTCAGCATTTTTATAAATTTATCTATCGAATCATTCGCTAAAGAATATTTTATAAAATCTATATCCATATCTTGAGTGGCTCTACGTACATCATTTGTTATGCTTCGCATCACAACACCACCCTTAATAGTTACATTGCGGGATAAAGAACTAAGTGACAATGCCTTTAGTATAATATCCTGACATACACGGGCCTGTGCTTCATCCGCTCCATACCCTATTTTCATCATCTCATCTATCAGATTACGTAAATTCATTAAAACACCTCCATTTGAAGAGTTCTCAATACAAGTTTCGATTTCGGCAATCTTTGAGCATATTCCTGAACAGCCTGTATGTCAAGTTGATAAACAATTCTCCTATAGTTTAATATTATCTCTTTATAATAATCAAAAGGGAGATTATTTTTATGTCTTATTAATTCGACAAGCATTCTTTCCTTACTGAATATGTTTATAATAGAACCATTATATTCTTTTTTTTCTAATCCAATTTTGAGACTATTATCATTATCATAATATTGAACAATTCTGCTATCCTTAATTTTAGTGGAATCCTTATCTGTAATAAGATAATACTTTCCGGGAACAGTATCTGTAAGACCATGATAATAAAATGCACTATTCATAGTAAATACAGCATAAGAATATTTTTTTCCTATAATTGACAGCTCCATTTCAGCATCTGTATCAGAATATATACCTCTTGATATCTTAATTATTTCACCGGATTGTATTGCTTTTCTGATACCATAATCCGAGTTGTATTTTTTTTTACACTCCTTATATGAATATAACATATAATCACCTCATTTATATAAAATCCGTATTTTTATCATTTTTACGTATTTTATATAAATATTATCATAAATTGACCTTATGTCAAGGCAAAAACAGCAAAATCCGTAATTTTTAAATTTTTACGGATTTTGTATTCATAATTAACTATGGATGCAAAAACATCCCACTGACACTATAAGAACTGTAATCAGGGATAAAAAACTAAATCCCATATTTCTCAAGGTCAACCCGACCATTCACAACCTCAATATCATCTTCCTCAAGCAGTATCTGCTGTCTGCCCGGACCTCCAAAGGCAAACTCTCCCGACAGCTCTCCTTTGGAATTCACCACCCTGTAACAGGGTATCTCATCCGGATAAGGATTTTTATGAAGAGCATTTCCCACAGCACGGCACATCTTCGGATTGCCTGCCATCTCGGCAACCTTTGCGTATGTAGCAACCTTTCCTTTGGGAATCTTTTTAACCGCCTCATATATTCGTCTTGTGGGACTGTCCGTAACTATATCATAGCTTTCGGATATCATCCTCTTTATATCATCCTCGGGTATACTGCCATCCAAGATAATAGTATTCCAATGCTCCTTGTTCTGATGCCATCCCGGTATAACCGACTTAAAAGCCTTTCTCCAGAACTCTCTCCACTCCGGGTCTACCTTTACATTAAGATTTATATATCCGTCTCTTTCATATGTCCAAAGGAATGCCTTCTTACTCTTCTTCACACGTACCAGCTGCCAGTTGGTATCGTGAAAGGGTGCATCCTGATATGTATTCGGAAATGAAAGGCCGAATTCCAATGCTTCTTCTCGGGTTGTCATATGTGTCCTCCTAAAGATAATTATAGCTAAATATTCATATATTAGTATTTTAACAAATTACGGAATTAAAGCAAGAGAAAGCAATTTTGATAATAATATATTATCGAAATATTGACAATACGACAATTATAAGATATAGTTAATTATGAAAGAAATGGGTTTTTTGTCGTGTACGGTCTTTATGATCCAAGCGGGTTGCTCGTTTCTTTTATCTTTTTTACTTCAGTTTCTAGAATATACTTTTCGTCTATGTTAAGCCTTTAAGCCATCTATATAAAATTAAAGTTTTATACAAAACATATAAATTAGTATTTTATACTATATTATTCTCAATTTTCCTTTCTCATCTTTTACTGCCTCTTTCAATGAAATATAAAACCTAACTATCGCTTTATCAGGTTCATACAAAAAATAATCTTCATCAAGCAAACCGACTTTGCTTATAACGGATACAGGAATAAGCATTTCGCAGCCGCTGATAAACGAAACCTCAAACGGCTCTGACGGGATCTGTGATCTCTCCCAGTTTTGTTGGAAATGAACGGTCCTTGCTGTATATTCATTTACTGCTCCGCCGGCATACCAGATCCTTTCCCTGTCCCGGTAATAACAGATAATTCCCGTCAGGACAGTGTCCCCATCCCCGCTGTTAT
>CALGGL010000147.1 GCA_937915975.1 uncultured Lachnospiraceae bacterium
TTATGGCCGTTATTCTTGGCGGGGTATTTGGTCTGTCCGGAGCATTTTTTTCTGATAGCCTTGTCAGAATAGGTGTTTCGGCAGATCTTATATCTTATTTCTCACTAATAGGAATGGGTGTATCGCTTCTTGTTGCGATTTTATCAATAGGAAAACCAATTGAAGAATAAATATATCTATTTTATGTAACAAGTTGTCTATGTCTCTTTTAATCGGAAAGCCCTGCATCCTTGGCTCTTTGTTTGGCTGCATCTATCTCGGCCTGTTTTTTGGCTTCATCCTCTGCAGCTTCACGATTTAATCTGTCTATAATTTCCTGGGCACGTCTTAGTTGTTCTTCGGTTGCATCCGAGGTTGAAGAATTTACTGTTTCATTTGCAGCTTCTGTCGTTTCTTCAGATTCTTTATTTTCAGCCGCCTTACTTCTGCCCTCTTCAATAAATGCGTTAACATCTACCTTACCGGCATTCATAATAGCAGCTATTCTTTCCTCTTCCTCTCTTTTTTTCCACTGATTTTCAACTGCGCGCTTTCGGGCTTCATCCTTCTCCTGATTGATACGGTTGAGAACTTCCATAGCATCGGCAGAAGTACCCTCAGGAATCGTCTGATTAAGTAAATCGGAATTAATTGTTGAACCTGAAGCACCGTTTTCCTCCCGAATAGAATTCGTACCGGATTCTGAAGAAAAATCCTGACCTTGCGCCTGCTGATCCGCGGCAGTCATATTAGAATAATCCAGACTTTCGACTGCACGTTCTGCGGTGTCAGCTACATACTGATTTTCGAGGCTTCCGTCTCCGCCTTCAAACCTGCCTCGTCCTTTTTTATTATTATTTATATGAAGTATTGGTGTAATATGAATCTGCCACCATTTTACAATATTTGAAGAAATGTATTTAAAAATATTCATATAAATCCCCCAAAATATATTATAACATACGTAATACCTTCATAACTCCATCGTCGTCATTGGAATCCGCTATATACTTTGCAATAGCTTTTAGCTTCGGATGACCGTTTTCCATACAATAGCTTTCTTCACAGGACTCTATCAACTCATAGTCATTCAAGTAATCGCCAAAGGACATGGCCTCGCGTCTGTCAATATTAAACCTTTTGAGTATTGCCCTTACGGCTTCTCCCTTATTTACAGATGCATTTGCGATATCTATCCAACTGTCACCGGAAAGAACCGGTTTTATAACCTCGCCCAGATTGCCAAATATATCCATAGAGCTTTCAGCTCCGAAATTCTTTATATTTACAGCTATTTTAATTATTTCATCCTTATCAACACAGCTATATATATCATCTACCACTTCGAGACTTGCATAATACATATCAACCTGCTTAAATGTATATTCATCCGATACCGGCATATATGCCGATTTAACACCACACAAAACCGGTGTCATGTCAGAATGCTCCTTGATTATATCAAGACATTTCCTCACATCAGCTTTTTTCATTTCATCACTGTAAATGACTTCATCATTTTTTATTACCAGCCCACCATTTTCTGCAATAAATGTAAGTTCATTTTTCAGCATATGAAAATCTCTCTCAAGTGTATGATACTGCCTCCCGCTTGCAATAACAGTCATAATCTCCGAATGATCTTTTACCCATGGTATAAAATCAACGGGAAGTCTTTTTTCACTGTCTAAAAGTGTTCCGTCCATATCAAGTGCAACTAATTTAATATCCATATCTAATATAACCTTATCTGTCCTAAATATAAGTATAATTCATCATCTGATCTTCAAATATAAAACAATTATAATATGAGATAACACCAAATTGCAACCTATTCATCCATATCGAACATAAATTTTAATCTTTTATATATCTCCTTAAAATCCACCTCGCATCTGCCGTCCCATATGCCTACCGGAACCTTGTCATCAAAAGTATAACAGCATGGCAAATCACCTTTTTCAAATTCATACACATTTATGGCATTTTGTTCAGGTGATACAGTCCAGTATTCCCTTACTCCTGCCGCTTTATATTTATTAAGCTTAACGCTCATATCCATATTCCAATTGCCTGGTGAAACCACCTCTATCGCAAAATCAGGTGCACCGAACACACGCGCCTTCTTTATCTTATCCCTGTCACATATAACAAATACATCCGGTTGAACCATAGTCTTATCATCACAATCAAGTTGAACATCTGTCGGCGCAATAAACGGAACGCAAGGACCATCATTACTTCTGATAAAACTTTCAAATAAATACAATATCTCTGCAGCTATTTTTTGATGCAGTGTTGTGGGCGCTGCCATATCATATAAATTGCCATCTATAAGCTCAACTCTTGCTCCCTCCGGAAGCTTTATATAATCCTCTATTGTTTTATTACCGATCTTACCGTTACTGCTCCAATGAACAGCTTTCTTTCCTGTATTTACCTTATAAGCAGGAGCCGGCTCCATAACAAAATGTTTAGTGAATTCTTCATCATTTATATGGTTATATAATATCCTTCCTGCCTCCATAGGATTTAAAATTTTTTCAATAGCCTCAATGGTTTCGTAGCGAGGTGCTTTGGTTGCCCCTCCAAAAATTTTTTGAACCGTACCAAGCGGTACACCTGACAATACAGAAATCTGCATATTGGTAAAACCATATTCTTTTTTCTTATTTTTCATTTCCTCAATCGTCATAAAACTTCCCTCCAAACATACATGAAAAAAACAAAAAACATCAGCTATCATAATATAATTATAATGTATGAATAGGAAGACGTCAACCGATTTTGGATATAGTTTGGATATAATTTGAGCCGAATATTTAACAAAAGGACAAGTGCCTTGATACAGAGCTGTACGGACTAAAATTAATGAATAGCAAAATTAATCTGCACTATTTTCAGAACCATACAGACCAAAATCAACAGATGTCAAATTTAATCCGTATTTTTCCAGAATCATGCGGACTAAAATCAATAGATATCATATTTAGTCGGTACTTTTTTCAAAGCTGTACGGACTGAAATTAACAAACAACAAATTTAGTCTGCTCTTTTTTCAAAGCTGTACGGACTGAAATCTCGTAGCCTTCAGTTTAGTCTGTACTCTCGTCAAAACCATACGGACCAAAATCATCCAGCCTTCTGTTTAGTCTGTATTCTCGCCAAAACTGTACGGACTAAAAACAGAAAGCACCTTTTTAGTCTGCTTTATTTCATTACAGCCACATAATCCTCCTCAAAAACAATCAAACTAAAAAAGCAGTTCAAGACAGTCACTTAAAGTGTTGTCTTGAGCTGCTTCATCATGAGAAAAATACGTGTAAAACAGGCGTCACTATAATTTAAATTTCACTGTGGAAACAGCTGCAATCAATATTATCAATGTGTATATTAGACCATCAACCCAAAAACTTATATTTAACAAACCGGTTATCAATGAAATGATAAGGTATATCAAGGTTGCTGCTCCGAAGACTTTTACATGCTTTAATGCATATGCTTTTCGTCTGTCGGAGCCGGCGGAGGCCGCCTGCTCGTAGCTTATGCCATTATACCAATATATTTTTTCATTTATAAACATGATAATTGTAAGAACTGTAATCGCCAGATTTGTATAATTAAATATTATACGTACCAATATATCTGTATTATGTATGGGCAAAAATGACATACACATAACAGAAGCTGTATAAACAATCGTCCATATCCAAAAACCAAGATAGCTTTTCTTGAGCATATTATCACAACCTTTCTCATAATCGACGATAACACCTCGAAATCTCCGATTTCTCGGTTTCCGTTGCACTCGAATACTCGTGTATATATCTGTGTCAAGCTTGTTTGTCACAGATATATATCACGACCGCTCTCGTCGCTTATCGCTCACTTGATATCCAACTCCGGTGGAACATCTAACTCATCGGATACGTATTTGCCGTTTTTCTTTCTCTGTCTGACACACTCCGTAAGCAAATATTCTATCTGTCCGTTTACCGATCTGAAGTCATCTTCAGCCCAAGCCGCAATGGCATCATAGAGCTTGGCTGAAAGTCTAAGCGGTACCTGTTTTTTGTTGTCCGCCATGCGGCACACCTCCTTATTTAATACAAGCTTCCCGAATTAACCACAGGCTGTGCATCGTGGTTACCGCAAAGAACTACCAAAAGATTGGAAACCATGGCAGCCTTTCTTTCCTCATCAAGCTCAACAGTATTATTTTCACTGAGTCTGTCAAGCGCCATCTCAACCATACCGACTGCACCGTCAACTATCATCTTTCTTGCATCTATAATTGCTGAAGCCTGCTGTCTCTGAAGCATAACAGCTGCTATTTCAGGAGCATATGCAAGGTATGTGATTCTTGCCTCAATTATCTCAATACCTGCCTCTGTTACCTTACTCTGAATTTCTTCCTTAATTCTTGCAGCTACGGTTTCGCTTGAACCTCTTAAGCTTCCCTCGTCTGCAATTCCGTCACCTGTTGTATCTACATTTGGTGCTACGTCATAAGGATATATCCTTACAATATTTCTAAGTGCGGCATCACACTGAAGTGACAGATATTCCTTATAGTTATCAACATTAAATGCAGCCTTTGCGGTATCAACTATCTTCCATGTAACCGCTATTCCTATCTCAATCGGATTACCGAGACAGTCGTTGATCTTCTGCTTGTTGTTATTAAGTGTCATAATCTTAAGAGACATTTTCTTATTGGCTATCTCTAAGCTGGCTGTGGTAGCAGCTTGAATAGTTGCATTATCCTTAACATCTCCGCTCTGGTTAAGCTTAGTGGAGGATGCAGGATTAACTGCAACACAAAACGGATTTACAAAGAAGAATCCGTCACCCTTAAGGGTTCCCAGATACTTACCGAAAAGTGTAAGTACAAGTGCCTCCTGAGGCTTAAGTATCTTAAGTCCCGGCATAAGGAAGCATGATAATACAAATGCCAAAACACCCAATGCTATAAGCGCCGGTGCATATAATGCGCCAACTACGATTAATGCAATACCTCCACAAAATAACAGCAAGATAAGCATCAGCATAGCCATACCGTTTTTACCCTTGTTTAAAATCTTCTCTTCCATAATATTTCCCTCCTCTTTGTTGATATCAAAATGATATCACTTTAATTTCTATTTGTCAACATTATTTTTTTATAAAAAAATAGTAAAAGGTGTGATACAATATATATGATATTATTTCAAAGAAGGAAGCGGCCATGGAAGAAGGTATTAAGACCAACCGAAAAAAAGGCAGGCTGCCCCTGACTATCGCTTTGTCAGTGGCTTTATTCCTTATTGCCATAAGCATCGAATATAAATTGAACGGGATTAAAAGTCCTGAATTTTATTCCTTATTAGACTATATGGAATCAGAGATTTATAATCAAAACGGCGATGTTAAATCCTACGATAACGGTGACTTTGGTATACTTAAAAAGAATGAAAAGGCAATCATAACCGTCAAGCTTCCCGATGACATCTCCATAGCACAGGCAGAATTTTATCTGTCTATCTATAACGGAATTGTAAATGTATCGATTGACGGCAAGCTTATCTACGAGGATGCATATTTTAACGGCAATATATCCGACCATTACGGTGGCTATGTCTATGAGGTTCCTCTTCCGGATGATTATGCCGGTCGTACACTCACCATCGAAATTACTTCTGTTGAAAATATCCCTTATTCGGATTTTAAAAATATAGGTATAATATCTTCAAAGGATGCATGGAAGAAGCTCCTAAACTCCA
>CALGGL010000148.1 GCA_937915975.1 uncultured Lachnospiraceae bacterium
CACTAAGTTCGCGTATCCGCTCACTAAGTGAAACTAGTATAGACAAGTGAAATCCGTCGCCGCGGTATATGAGAGTGCGTAAAAAATCTGTTCCGGATTTTAATGCGCCCCAGTATAATCTGCCGCTGATACAGATATACTCCGGCTCCTTACTGGGCAGACACCTTCGCCTTCTCAAAGACCTCATCAATGGTACCCGACATCAGGAAGCAGCTCTCGGGAATCTCATCACACTCCCCGTTCAGGATCATACGGAAGCCGCGCAAAGTCTCCTTAAGCGGCACATACTGCCCGGGGATACCGGTAAACTGCTCTGCAACGTGGAAAGGCTGTGAAAGGAATCTCTGAATCTTTCTTGCTCTCGCAACAATTACCTTATCTTCTTCAGAAAGCTCATCCATACCGAGTATTGCGATGATATCCTGAAGTTCCTTATATTTCTGAAGTATCTCCTGAACACCTCTTGCTACCGCATAGTGCTCCTCACCTACGATACGCGGGTCGAGAATTCTTGAAGTAGAATCAAGCGGGTCAACCGCAGGATATATACCAAGCTCAACTATGGAACGGGAAAGAACCGTAGTTGCATCCAAGTGTGCAAAGGTTGTTGCCGGAGCAGGGTCAGTTAAGTCGTCCGCAGGAACGTAAACTGCCTGAACCGATGTGATAGAACCACTCTTTGTAGATGTAATTCTTTCCTGAAGTGCACCCATTTCCGTCTGAAGTGTCGGCTGATAACCAACGGCTGAAGGCATACGTCCAAGCAAAGCCGAAACCTCTGAACCCGCCTGAGTAAAACGGAATATATTGTCTATGAATAAAAGTACGTCTTTTCCAACCTTATCTCTGAAGTACTCTGCCATGGTAAGTCCGGTAAGACCTACACGCATTCTTGCTCCAGGTGGCTCGTTCATCTGACCGAATACCATGGTTGTCTTATCGATAACACCTGACTCAATCATCTCATAGTAAAGGTCATTTCCTTCACGTGTTCTCTCTCCAACGCCGGTAAATACCGAGTATCCACCATGCTCTGTAGCTATATTGGTAATAAGCTCCTGTATAAGAACTGTCTTACCGACACCGGCACCACCAAAAAGTCCGATTTTACCACCTTTTTGATATGGGCAAAGTAAATCGACAACCTTGATACCTGTCTCAAGTATCTCTGTTTCAGTAGCCTGTTCTTTAAATTCAGGTGCTTTTCTGTGTATAGGAAGATATGTTTCTACCTTTGGTGCCGGCTTTTCGTCTATCGGCTGTCCAAGTACATTGAACATACGGCCAAGTGTCTCTTCACCTACAGGAACTGTAATAGGCGCTCCTGTTCCGACAGCTTCCATACCACGAACCAAACCATCAGTAGGTCCCATCGCTATACATCTAACTGTATCATCACCAAGATGCTGGGCAACCTCAGCATAAAGTGTGCCACCATCCTTGGTAGCTATAGTTATGGCATCATATATCTCCGGCAGATGTCCCTCCGGAAATTTGATATCGATAACGGCACTTATAATCTGGGTGATTTTTCCTACATTTGTATCTGCCATTTTCAATCTCCTTAATATATTCTTTGCTAACGACATCCGATTGAATATCGCTTAGCTGATTGCTTCTGCACCGGCAATTATCTCAGTAAGCTCCTGAGTAATTGCACCCTGTCTTGCTCTGTTATACATAAGTGACAAATCTGCAATCATTTCCTCGGCATTGCTGGTAGCCGAATCCATGGCCTGCATACGTGCACCGTTCTCACTGGCAACCGCTTCAAGAAATGCTCCGTAAATTATACTTCTCATATAGTTCGGTATAACCTGATCAAGAACCGCTTCCTCGTTCTCCGAATCATCAAGGCCGCATACAAACGGGGTAAAATCACCCGAGCCTGCTGCCGAACCTTCAAAGTTCATCTGAATTCTGTCATCATGTGATTCGTCAAACTTGAAATCTCCCGGATCGATAGGAAGAAGCTTAATAAGCTTAGCCTCCTGCGAAACGGTATTCTTGAAGTTGGTGTAAGCAAGATATATCTCACCTATCTCACCCTTTTCGAACTGGGTAAGAAGTTCCTTGCTTATCTCCATTGCATCCGAGTATAAAGGTGCATTTATAACCTCTGAATAATCCTTGTGTATACTGTAGCCCTTGCGGGTAAGTCCTTCGATACCCTTTTTACCTATGGCATATACATAGGTTTCTTCCTTAGGGAACTTATCCTTATTCTCATTAACAATCATCTTAACGATGTTGCTGTTGTAGCCTCCGGCAAGTCCTCTGTTGGAGGTAATTACTATAAGGGCCTTATTCTTACTCTCGCTTTCCTTTATATACTTATGGTCAACATTTTTGGTCAAGGCAAGAACGGAACAGATAGTGTCATAAAGCGTACTAAAATATGGTTTATTGCTTTCAGCCTTACCTCTTGCTTTCTGAAGCTTTACTGTTGCGACAAGCTTCATAGCCTTGGTAATCTGCTGTGTACTTGTGACGCTTTCCTTACGTCTTTTTATGTCGCGCATTGATGCCAAGACTTATCGCCTCCATTTCGTCAAATCAACTTATGCCTCAAATCCTATGGCACATTTGATTTATAAAATATTTCCTTAACTAAAATGTTTCCTTAAACTCTGTTATAGCCTTTGAAAGACTATCTTCTAATTCATCACTTAATTTCTTGTCCGTCTTAATCTTCTCAAAGATTTCAGGATACTTGGTATTGATATGCTCAAATAATCCATCCTCAAACTCAAGCACTCTGTCAACAGGTATATCCAAAAGATACTTTCTTGTAGCAGCATAAATGATTACAACCTGCTTTTCTACAGGCATAGGCTTATACTGTGGCTGCTTAAGCATCTCTCTGATTCTTTCACCCTGTGCAAGCTTTTCCTTAGTATCATCATCAAGCTCTGAACCAAACTGTGAAAAGGCTGCAAGCTCCCTAAACTGTGCAAGCTCAACACGTATAGGTGCTGCAAGCTTCTTCATGGCGCCAATCTGAGCGGCACCACCAACTCTTGATACTGAAAGACCTGCGTTTATAGCCGGTCTGAAACCTGAGTTAAACATCTCTGTTTCAAGATATATCTGACCATCTGTGATGGAAATAACATTTGTAGGTATGTATGCTGATACGTCACCTGCCTGAGTTTCGATGATAGGCAAAGCAGTAAGTGAACCGCCGCCCAAAGCATCTGAGAGCTTGGCTGCACGCTCAAGAAGTCTTGAGTGAAGATAGAATACATCACCAGGGAAAGCCTCACGTCCGGGTGGTCTACGAAGTAACAATGAGAGTGTACGGTATGCAGCGGCATGCTTTGTTAAGTCATCATAGATAACAAGAACATCCTTACCTTCCTCCATCCACTCCTCACCTATAGCACATCCGGCATAAGGCGCGATATATTGAAGCGGAGCCAACTCACTGGCGGTTGAAACAACAACCGTTGTATACGCCATAGCATCGTATTCAGTTAAGGTCTTAACAATACCCGCAACTGTTGAAGCCTTCTGACCGATAGCAACATAGATACAGTTAACTCCCTGTCCTTTTTGATTAATAATAGTATCTATAGCGATAGCTGTCTTACCTGTCTGTCTGTCACCGATTATAAGCTCTCTTTGTCCTCTTCCTATAGGCACCATGGCATCTATAGCCTTAATACCTGTCTGAAGCGGAGTATCAACTGATTTTCTTGAAATAACACCTGAAGCAACTCTCTCAACCGGTCTGGTCTTTGTAGTACTTATAGGTCCCTTGCCGTCTATAGGCTGTCCCAAAGCATTAACTACACGTCCGAGCATAGCATCACCGACAGGAACCTCAACAACTCTTCCTGTAGTCTTAACTATGTCACCCTCGTTTATGCTGCTTGTATCACCAAGCAAAACCGCACCGACGTTGTCTTCCTCAAGGTTAAGCACCATTCCGTATACCTCACCCGGGAATTCGAGAAGTTCGCCCTGCATAGCGTTTTCAAGACCATGAATACGAGCTATACCATCAGCAACCTGTATAACAGTTCCGACATCTGATGTTTCAAGCTTCTGCTTGTAGTTCTTGATTTGTTCCTTGATTACGGAACTAATCTCTTCCGGTTTCAAATTCATGGAACTTAAACACCTTCCTTCCTCGAAATTTATGCATTAGCCAGAGTTTTTGACAGCTTGTCAAGCTTCGTTCTAATACTGCTGTCCACCACTCTGTCTTCAATTCTTATTACCAACCCGCCTATCAGGGATTTATCAACCGTGTAGGTTGTCTCAATCTCGTTATAGGAGGTTGTCTCCAATAATCTTTTTTCTATATTGCTCTTTTGCTCATCGCTTAAGTCTATCGCGCTTGTAACGCTTGCCTCACCGATGTTTTTCTCTTTCTTGACAAGCCTTATAAAATGCATCAGAATTTCTCTGATATTGATGATGTGTCCCTTGTCAACAACAGTAACAAGAAGTCCAAGTAAGTCATCCGAGATTCTTCCCGTAAATGTATCCTCTACAATTTTCTTCTTATCCTCTTTGTTAACCTGCGGATGATTCAGTAACTTTATAAGTTCCTCATTTTCATCAATGATACCGATAAATGCATTTACCTCTTCGAAAAGCTCATCCAACCGGTTTTCCTCGCATCCAAGCTCGAACAAAGCATTGCCATAGGTTGTATCTACTTGTTTTGCCATGTATCATCACCCATTTCCTTAAGTGTTTCATCGATAAGCTCTGCCTGCTTGGAAGAATCAAGCTCTCCCTCGACAAACTTACCTGCCATAACGGTTGCAACGCTTATAATCTCCTGTTTAACCTCGTCAGCGACCTTAACTCTTTCAAGCTCGGCCTCCTGGTTAGCTCTT
>CALGGL010000149.1 GCA_937915975.1 uncultured Lachnospiraceae bacterium
AGTGCACTCGAATGATATCTTGCTCTCTTAAAATTTGCCCCAACATCCGACCGTTGTATCTCAATATTATACAGCTTATGGTCTTTATCAACAGCTAAAACATCAAGCCATATACTTCGATTATCAAAACTCGAGATATGTACCTGTGTATTAACGCTGATAACGGACAAATCCGACCTGTCAAGAATAGTATTAAGCAACAGTTCCGCACCCTCTATGAAACCATCAAAGCATATGGACATAAAGTCATCGTCAATGTACCGAAGAATACTAATCCTCTTCAAATCCTCCTCGTGTTCCTTTTCGCTTATTAAGTTGTCATTCATGTATATAGTTTTCCTTTCCACCTCTCCAAGTTGATTATAATAGAGAGGAAGAAAGATTTCAATAGACATTTTTTATTATACCCATTATGCGCTTTATTTTTATTTCAAGGGTATAATTGTTTTTAATCAATAAAATCAAATATACATTATCTAACTTTTATTATCTTTTTAACTTCTTTTAATATGTACCAGTCAAGAAAAGCTGCAATTTTACGTTAAGGTAAAATTGCAGCTTCTTTTGTTTCATTATATTAAATATTAATAAATGTTTGCAAAACCATAGCAAACTTCATCAATCATACTTCCACTTGCATCATACAATCTAAATAAAGTCCAATAATATCCATATTGAGGCTGCCAAACTGTCCAAAGTGCATTTCCTTCAGCAACACCGCATTTACCTGTTGTATATGTCCAAGCATCTTTCCCTTCAGCAAGAAGTGTACAATCAAGAATAAGCATTTCATATTTATATGATTGACCGGGATTTTCCAATGACTCAAAACCTATGAGATAACCTCCGCCTTCGCCTTCATACGGCATTTGGCAAATACCCTTAATATGCTTATAATACGGTGTACCAAATGATGCTTCTACTTGTGAATCAGCATTTCCTACAACTCTTGCCTGACCTACTATAACATAATTCCCTGATTCTTCAGGTGTCCAATTGAGCCACTCATTATTTTTAGTCCAAGGACTTACTTCAAACCAATTATCCGGATTTTTTTCCTCGCAAGCAATCCAACGGTATTCTATATCATCTGAAAGATTGCTCTTTTCTGTTACCATACCTGCAACAATTGAGGGTGATGTGCTTGCACAGTATATTCCGGAGGTTGTAATACTAAAATCCGAAGAAACATTATTCTTTTCTGTTTGTTCATTTGTTGATGTTTCTGTTGTTGTATTTGGTGTGAAACCATTATTTAAAGTTATATACGCTATTATTTCATTAGGTGCCTCATTCCATCTGTAAAGTGAATAAAAAGACATTTTAGAAACAACTTTATAATCACCTGATGCATATCCTGTTGTATCCCATGTAACTGAATAGTCAAATGGATACTTTGATGTATTATAAAAACTGTGAGAACTTGTAGCAACTTTCACCCCATCAGAATTATATACATTTGTTTCTATTTTTTCATTTTTAAATTCCGGCCAAATTTCATACTTAATTTCAAGTGTTTCACCAATATTTGCTGTTTTCTTATAATCCTTTACAATCAAAAGTGGATATCCCGCCGCTTTAATATTATCTAAAGCTTCAATTTCAAAATCATTTAATTCATTAGTTTCATATTCAAAATCACCTGATTCATCATTTTTATCTGTTTCAACTTCAAAGTCATCTAATTCATAATCCTCTGCTTTTATATTTAAAGAATAAAATCCAAAAGCAAGAGCTAAAACAGCTGCATATTGAAATTTTCTTAATACTTTTTTCATAAAATCTACCTCCATTTATTTTATATTTTTTTACCTTTTCAATATCAAAATCACCGAGTATATTATTACGAGTGAAGTTTTCACAATTTATTAATGTTCTTAATTTTCTAATATTTTAACTAACTATACCATTTTTTGTATGATTTACATTTAGTGGTTTTATCTTGAAAGTTTCTATAAGTCCAATACGAAAAATGTTTAACTATTTTTATGTTTTCTTAACCACTTCGCTATTTATACTCATAATTTACATCTCCTTTACATTGTTTTCTAAATTATTAACAGTAAATTCATTTATATTTTTGTATATGCTTTTTATAGCTTTTTTACAGCTTTCCAACTGATCGTATACTGTTTGCCTATAGAAAATCTTTTTCCCTTCGTAATAATATTCATAAATATATTTACTATCTTTTTTTATTATTTTTACAAATTCGGATTTTTCCGAGTCAATCTTATTAAAAATAACATATTCAGTGAAATCATTTAGTGCATTTTTACATTCTT
>CALGGL010000150.1 GCA_937915975.1 uncultured Lachnospiraceae bacterium
TTATGATTTTTGTCATAGAGACGAGCAGGAATTAAAAGAAAGATTTGAGGAAATAGATAATACTGCGGAACTTAATCAGATAAAGGTTATTAAAGCCATGCAGGAAGCACATTTTGCCGAGGCTCATCTAAACGGAACCACGGGATACGGGTATAATGATATCGGAAGAGAAGCTGTTGAGGAGGTATATGCTAATATTTTTAAAACAGAGGATGCGCTTGTAAGACAGCAGATTACCTGTGGTACTCATGCTCTTACAATAGCATTGTCAGGTAACTTAAGACCCGGAGATGAGATTTTATCACCCTGCGGCAAGGTTTATGACACTCTTGAAGGAGTAATCGGAGTAAGAGAGTCTAAGGGGTCTCTTGCGGAATACGGAATAACTTATAAGCAGGTGGATTTACTGCTTGACGGAGGCTTTGATTTTGATAATATCGCCAAAAATATAAATGAACATACAAAGCTGATAGAAATTCAACGTTCCAAAGGATATGATACAAGACATACACTTTCGGTTACCGAAATAGGTGAGGTTATTAAATTTGTAAAAGATATTAAACCTGATGTTATCTGTATGGTTGATAACTGTTACGGCGAGTTTGTCGAAACAACAGAACCATCCGAGGTAGGAGCGGATATGGTTGTAGGTTCTCTTATAAAAAATCCCGGAGGAGGACTTGCACCAATCGGAGGATATATATGCGGAACTAAAGAATGTATTGAAAACTGCGCTTACAGACTTACAAGTCCCGGACTCGGAAAAGAGGTAGGTGCCTCTTTGGGTGTTACAAGAAATATTGCTCAGGGAATATTTATGGCCCCGACTGTTACGGCATCTGCATTAAAAGGAGCCGTATTTGCCGCAAATATATATGAAAGACTCGGATTTAAAGCTGTTCCCGACTCACACGAATCAAGACACGATATTATTCAGGCTATTGAATTCGGTAAACCGGAATATATACAGGCATTTTGTGAAGGAATACAGGCTGCAGCTCCTGTTGACAGCTTTGTTACACCTGTTCCGTGGGATATGCCGGGATATGACAGTCAGGTTATTATGGCGGCAGGGGCATTTGTTTCGGGAGCTTCGATAGAATTAAGTGCGGATGCACCGATGAAAGAACCTTATGCCGTTTATTTTCAGGGTGGGCTTACCTATCCGCATGCAAAATTCGGGATAATGATGTCATTACAGAAAATGATGGAAAAAGGGCTTGTATTGTGTTAAAATAATATTTTGATAATTATTATGTTTATGTGCTCCGGAGAGGTGAAAAGGAGACAACATAATGAGTAATTTAATAAGAGATATTGCAGGCTGTGAGAGACCATATGAAAAAGCGGTATCAAACGGAATCCATACACTTTCCGATGCTGAGCTTATAGCGGTTATTTTAAGAACCGGAACAAACAGTGAAAGTTCAATTGATTTAGCCAATAAAATCCTTAATAACCACGCCATACACAAGGGTTTGAACGGAATTTTTTTTATGAGAAGAGAAGATTTGCTTGAAATAAAGGGTGTGGGTAATACAAAGGCTACTCAGATTCTTGCTTTAGCTGAGTTAAGCAAAAGAATTAATGAGACAAAGCTTAAAAGTGATTTATGCTTTAATAATCCGGAGAAAATAGCTGCATACTATATGGAAAAATGTAAATATCTTACAAAGGA
>CALGGL010000151.1 GCA_937915975.1 uncultured Lachnospiraceae bacterium
TGAATTTTTATCATTAATAATTTCATTAATAACTAATTCATTAATTTCATTGTATGCTCTCTGCCAGTCATTTTCCGTACAAAAGCCCTCAAGTCTTTCCACCATAACACGTCCGTACCAGGTTCTGTCGAAAATTGCGATATGGCCATCTTTCGGAAGACGGTTCCAGAATCTCCACAGATAATGTCTTGCCTTTTCGGCAGGCTCCGGACTCGCGATAGGATGAACCTCATAGCCTCTCGGATCAAGTGCGGCAGCCAGACGCTTAATATTTCCACCCTTACCTGCTGCATCCCAGCCCTCATAGGCTATAATTACCGGTATTTTTTTATGGTAAAGCTCATTATGAAGCTCACCTAAGCGTGCCTGAAGTATATCCAGTTCTTTCTTATACTCCTCGTCCGTCATGGATTTATCCAAAGGTATATCAGCAAGCCTTGGAGTATTTTTCATAGGAAATGTATTTTGTAAAAGCGGTGCCTTTTGCTCGGTTTCGGCATTGGCAATAGCTGTATCGATACTTGATATAAGTATCTCGGTCATCTGAAGCTCCGCCCACTTCTTGCTGGTTGAATCGATAAAATACCAAGGTGCGACAAACTGATTGGTAGCTTCTATATACTCATCATATACATCAAGACATTTATCATAATGCTTATTTTGCCACAAATCCTTTTCCGAAACTCTCCACTTTGTATATGTATCGCTTTCCAGCTCCTTAAGCCTCTTTTTCTGGGTTTTCTCATCTATCTGGAAAAAGAATTTTACAACTAAATAACCGTTATCATTCAGCTGTCTTTCAAACCTCTTTATACTTGTAAGCCTCGACTTATACTGACTCTTGCTTATCTCTCCCTGAAGAAACTGGGATGTTACCTCTCCCATCCAGCTTCCGTCAAAAAATGATATCTTTCCCTGCTTCGGAATTCTAACAAAATACCTGTAAAGAAACGGTCTTCTAATCTCATCCTCGGTAGGCTTACTTAAGGTTTCACACTTGAAAAATCTCGGATCGAGATTCTTGATTATTCTTCCCAAAACGCTTCCCTTACCTGCGGCTCCCCAGCCATCCATAACAACAAGCACAGGAAGATTTTTCTCCTTTATCGCCATCTGTCTTACGGCAAGCTCATTTCTTGCCCTTTCAAGTCTTGCAGATAATTCTTCATCATTTGGTTTTTCATCCTTAACCCATTCCTTCAACATAATACATACCCCCTGTATCTGATTTACATTATATACCCTTAACCGACACATACGGCTAATTCCCGCAACGTTATAATTATTATACATCATTTTTTACCAATAATATAGTAGTAATGTTTTAAATATTAATATAATACGTATAAAGGACTATTACAGATAGGATGACTTTCCTATAACGTAAAAAAGCTGCTCTTACCCGACATTTAAAACGTCGTATAAGAGCAGCTTTTTTTATCATCCTATAATGTCCGTTATTTCTTCTTAAACGTCATACCCTCAAAGGTTATCGATTTATCCTTCTTACTGTAGGTTCCTTCAATTGTGTCACCCTCAGCAGTAAGCTCAACCTTATCACCCTTGAACTTGATTGTTCCTTCTGTGGTCTCGGTTTCACCAAATGCATTAACTGTCATAGTAAATTTACTTCCCTTAACCTCAAGTGACAACTCCATACCGTATGCAGAATAATCATCACATACATACTTTCCGTTTTTGCTTGAGAAAAGACCCAAAGCAAAGCATACAATAAGTGCAATTACTACAACTGCAGCTACTGCAATACCGATTATCAAACCGGTCTTCTTGCCACCACCCTGTGGTGCTGCCTGATACTGTGGCTGCATAGGTGCTCCGCCCTGTGGCATACCGCCCGGAGCCATAAGTGGTGCTCCACATACAGGACAGTTTGCTGAACCGTCAGCAACCTGATTTCCGCAACTAGGACAATTCATAAATTTCTTCTCCTTTTCCTTCTGAATGCTTTATCAAAACAATATAACTCCAAGTAACCCTATGCTATATTGTCAGTTACAAAATAATTATAAGGGATTTTTCTTGAAATTACAAGGAAAATCCCTTACTTTATTAAATACTTTTATAAAAGCTTTATTATATATTTTTTATGGAATTATGTTATTTAAGCATTTTTTAAGCGTCATCTATCTTGGTCTTTCTACTGCCATGTCAATAAGTGTATCTACCAGCTTTTCAATATTATATCCCTTTGCATTCCAGAGCATAGGATACATGCTTATGCCGGTAAAGCCCGGAAGAGTATTTATTTCATTAAACACTACACAATCGGTATCCTTTTCAAGGAAGAAATCTACTCTTGAAAGTCCAAAGCCGTCAAGTGCGTTGAATATCTTAACAGCATCTTGACGTATTTCTTCCTCCTTACCTTCCGGTAACTTTGGTCCAACAACGGTCTTTGAATCCGCATTATTATACTTGGCATCAAAATCATAGAATGCAGCCTCTTCGGCAGCAAGAATTTCTCCGACACCCGAAGCCTTAGTTGTATCACCATATCCCATAACACCGCACTCAAGCTCTCTTCCGACTATAGTCTCTTCAACCAAAATTTTATAATCATGTCCGGAAGCCTCTTTAAGACCTTCTATTAACATTTCACGATTTTCCGCCTTACTTACTCCCTTTGAAGAACCCGCCTTTGAAGGCTTTACAAATACAGGATACGACAGCTTACTTTCCACTCTTGCAATAACCTCATCCATATCCGAAAGCTGATCCCTTAATACAGGTACATAAACCGCCTGTCTTATATCCAGTGTATCTACTACAAGCTTTGTATAAAACTTATCCATAGATGCTGCCGAAGCAAAAACTCCGCATCCCACATACGGGATATCCGCCATTTCAAACAATCCCTGTATGGTTCCGTCCTCGCCGTACATACCATGGAGAACAGGAAATATAACATCCAGCTTAACATATGTATTTTGTCCGTTCTCATCTATTATAAGCTCACCCTTGGCATCCGGAGATATAACGGCTCTCACCTTACTTTCCCGCCAGCTTCCGTCTTCTACGGCACTTATACTATCCGCTCTGAGCCAGTTGCCCTCCTTGGTTATTCCAATCAGATAAATATTATATTTTTCCGTGTCCACAGCCTTTGCGACCGTAACAACCGATATACAGGATACCTCGTGCTCAGATGAGCGTCCGCCGAAAATTATTGCAAGATTTTTCTTAGACATATTTATTTCCTCTTTCTTGATTTTAATAATATATGCACATTATACCCTATTTATGAAATAAGTTCAAATACAACGAATTAATATCAAAAGCCATCATATATTTCTTCCATTATTGTCTACCTCGAATCATTTATAAGTTGACAATCATTCGTATTTTTTATATACTACAGAAGATTCATAAATCTTTTTAACAAATACACAAGCCTTTAAAACGTCAAATAACAAATCAAAGGAGAAATTAAACAATAGATGGACAATACATTTTTAATCGCATTAATTATATATATTTTAATTTTCCTATCCATAGGAATTTTTGATTTAAAGAAAATAAATGATTTTAACGATTATGCCGCTGCAGGAAAAAGCCAGAAAAGCTACGCTGTAATTATGACTCTTTTGGCAACCGTTATCGGCGCGTCAACTACCATAGGAATTACCGATACAGTTTACAACATCGGCTTCCCGGGAATATGGTGGCTTGCTTTCGGAGGCATAGGTCTTATACTTCAGTCTTTTATCATATCAAAAAAGGTAAGAAGCATTGATGCCGTTACTCTTCCGGATATGGCAGGTAAAATAATCGGAAAGGGAGCCGAAAAGCTTTTGGCATTTATAATTGTAATATCCTGGATAGGCGTTATTGCCGGTCAGCTTGTAGCTATGAACGGAATTATAGCCTTTGCACTCGGCAAAAGCAATAAGCTTATTTTTGTTCTTGTTTCAGCAATAGTAATCATTTATACATTAATCGGCGGACAGCTTTCAGTCATAAAAACAGACCGTATCCAATTTATCATAATTGTAGCTGGCGTGATTGTCAGTTGTATATATTTATACTTTATAAAAGGAGGAAATACTGCCGATGTGGCAGCAAATATAGAATTACTCAATGATAATTACAAGCCTGTAAATCTTCTTACACAGTTTTTTGTTATAGGCGGAGTTTATTTTCTCGGACCTGATATTATGTCGCGAAACTTTATCTCTAAAGATGAAAAAACTGCTAAGCGTTCATCTCTCATAGCCGGCATATCACTTTTCTTTTTTGCTTTGATAATAACTCTCATAGGAATGTGGGTCAGATATAATGTAACCCCTGATGAGCTTGCGGGAAACAAAGCCCTTATGTATGTTGCTGGAATAATACCGAAATTTGTCGGAATATTGCTTATATTTGGTCTTCTGTCTGCCATACTTTCATCAACAGATACCTGTATAGTAAATGCATCAAGTATATTTGTTAAAGATATTCTGGGACGGAACAGTGTTGCGTTAGTAAGAATTACGGTTGGCGTTATCGGGCTTACAGCTACGGCATTCGCCATAAGCGGAAGCAGTGATATGCGCAACTACGGCGTGCTGGCCGGCGCTCCCGATGCCAGGAAGCTGTGGGCGGACATCCTCGGCTGCCGCTTTGAAGAGGTTTTTGTGGGCGGCAACGCTTCCCTGCAGCTCATGTACGATCTGATCGCGAAGGCTTGGTCCTTCGGCCTGCTGCACTCCGAAAAGCCCTGGTGCCGTGAGGAAGGCCTGAAATGGCTCTGCCCCGCGCCCGGCTATGACCGGCATTTTGCCATTACCGAACTCTTCGGCATCGAAATGATCACGGTGAAGATGACCTCCGAAGGCCCCGATATGGACGCTGTGGAGGAGCTCATTAAAGATCCGAAGGTGAAGGGCATGTGGTGCGTGCCGAAATATTCGAATCCGGACGGCATCATCTACAGCGACGAGGTGATCCGCCGCATTGCGGAGATGAAGCCCGCCGCACCGGATTTCGCCGTGATGTGGGACAACGCCTACGTCATTCATGAATTCGACGGGGACTATGTTCCCTTCCCGGACATCATCAGCCTCTGCCGAAAGGCCAGCAGCCCTGACATGGTCTATGAATTCGCCTCCACCTC